>JBCCJK010000010.1 GCA_039027815.1 Verrucomicrobiota bacterium | reverse complement strand
TGTGGGGAAGAGGCGCTGAAGCGCGTGGAAGGGAGAGCCGGTGTCTTTCGAGCCAGCCCTGCGTTGCTCCTCGGTTACGGTGCCTGCACCGCGCCCTCGTCGCGCCTTGGTCTGGCCCGAAATCCACTCGGCCATTCTACCAGCCAATTCTCCAGCTTGGTATAAGACTCTCTCGGCCCTGGAATGATGGAATTTTTAGGGAAAATAGTTGTTTATAGGTGGTATTATGGTGTAATTTTGGTGTATGAAAGCGGTCACATTGAAGGCGGTGCCGGAGGACTTGGTGGAGGCACTCAAATCGGCCGCGGTGCGCAATCATCGAAGTCTCTCTGGAGAGATTCTCCATCGCTTGCATCTCAGTGTCTCGAATTCGGAAGGAGGGGTGACGGCCTCTTCGGTCGAGGAAAAGGCGGGCTACCAAGCGGATGCTTGGGAAAAGCTCACGGGGGACTGGAACACGGGCTTGCCAGTCGAGGAGGAAATCGCGGCGCTCTACGAGGCGCGCTCTGGAGGTCGTGACCAAGACCTGACATGGTAGCGCGGACGGCGACTCGGGGATACCTTCTGGACACCGACACCTGCATCGAAATCCTCCGGGGAAATCGGCGAGTCATTCAGAAACGGCGTGGTATCTACGCCGACGTGCTGACTTCTGAAATCACCGCCAGCGAGCTTTACTTCGGGGCGGCCAATTCACAGGATCCGCCCAAGCACAAAGCGGAGGTGGACCAATTTCTGAAAACGCTTCCGGTGGTCCCAATCGGACGCCACGGGGCTCAGTTTTTTGGGGCGCTCAAAGCGCAGCTCAGACGGGCGGGCCGATTGATCCCGGATGCCGATCTTTGGATCGCTTCCATCGCTCGCGCCTTGGACTTCACGGTGGTGACGGGAAACACCAAGCACTTGGCGCGGGTTCCCAGGCTCACGACTTGTGATTGGATTCGCGGTCAAGAGGGCTCGGGAGAGTGAGCGGGCTCGATTCAGCCTCGTATCGACCGGCCTTTCTACCAACTCCTTCGCGGCACTGCAGGAAGCGTCTCGTCCTCCCACCCGTTTGTGGGGCAGCTTGAGACTTACTTCTTTTCCTTCTCCAGCTTGATGCCCATCTTGCGGTAGAGGGTGGCGATGCTGACGTCGAGCATGGAAGCGGTCTTTTCGCGGGAGCCTTCGTTGTATTTGAGGGTCTCTTGGATGAAGAGCTTCTCCATTTTCTTGGTGAAGTTCGAGAGGGGTTGGCCAATGGGGAGCTGGTGCTTGAGGGCCGCGTTCTCGTCGTCGCTGACCTCGACCTTTTGGGTGACTTTGGGCGGGAGATCCGCTGGGCGGATGCGTTTGCCATCCGAGAGGGCGGAGGCGCGTTCGATGGCGTTTTGGAGTTCGCCTACGTTGCCGGACCAGGAGTAGGTCTGGAGCAGTTCGCTGGCATATTTATCGATCTCCTTGGGGGCGTTGGGGTGAATCTTCGAGTAGTTGGCTAAAAAGTGATTGGCCAAGGGGAGGACGTCCTCGCGGCGGTGGCGGAGGGGCGGGACCTGGATGGGAACGACCGAGAGCTTGTAGTAGAGGTCGCGCCGAAACTCGCCTTTCTCGATCAGGGCCTCCATGGATTCACTGGTGGAGGCTACGAGCCGGAAGTTGAGTTCCTCCGGCAAGGCGCCATTCAGGCGCCTGTTTTCGATGTCCTCTAGAAAGGTGTCCAGCTGGGATTGCAGGCGGGGGGGCAAGAGATGGATTTCCTCCACGAAGACGGTTCCATTGGCGGCCCGGGTGAAGATGGACTGGCGCTGGTCCATGCTGAAGAATTCCTGTTCCAGGAGATGCTCCGGGAGAGAGCTGCAGTGGATGATTTTGAAAGGCTGCTCGGCGCGGTCACTTCGATTATGGAGAATGCGTGCCACCAACTGCTTGCCGGTGCCGAACTCGCCTTCGATCAAGACGGGTTTTTCGAGACTGGCGACCTTGTCGAGCATTTCATCGATTTGGGTCATCTGGGCGCTCTCGGCTACGAAGGCCCGGGAGGAGGGCATGAGATTGCCGAATTTTTCGCCGGGCACGGGAGCTTGCGCTGGGATGGTCTCGGTTTGCTTGCCCACGCTTTTGAGGGCTCCGGTGATAGCGGCTTTGAGGTCGCTCAGCTCAAAGGGTTTGGTGACGTAGTCGAAGGCGCCCAAGCGCATGGCTTCGACGGCCGTCTCGACCGAGCCATGGCCGGTCACCATGATGAGAGCGGTTTCGGGTCGCTCTTGGCGACAGCGTTTGATGAGGTCCAGTCCCGACATGCCCGGGATGCGCAGGTCGACCACCATGAGGTCGGGCCCCATGCGGCTCATGGCCTCGAGGGCTTGCGGGCCATCCAGGGCCCCTTCCACTTCGTGTCCCATGCTGCGGCAGAGCTGGGAGATCAGTTCGAGCACGGAACGCTCGTCGTCGACAATGAGAATTTTGGCCATGACAGAGGGGAGAGAGTTTCGAGCCGAGTATATCGAAATTTCTTTCGAAATGCCAAAGAATTTCGCAAATTTGCGAAGATTGGCCCTTCCTGAAGAAATTTGACCTCAAATGGTGGCCGGGAGGGGGCAGGCGGCCATGAGGCGCTCCTCGAGAATTTCGAGGAGGAGGGGGTGCTCCCCGAGCAGGGGGGTCATTTTGACTTCGTGAAAAATGCCTTGGTCGATTACGCCCTCCGCGATTTCCGCCACGTCTCCCCCGGCTCCGGCATGGCGGCCCGGGAGGAGAAAAAACATGGCCAAAATGAGGGTGCGAGCCGAGAAGCCCTCGATCTCTCCGAGGTGTTCCAAGAGGGGTTCATTGAAGGCATACTCCGGTCCGTCACGGCGTTCCATGGAGCAGGGCTGGACGGTTTGACCCAGTTCTTGGGCCAGCTGGCGGGCCACGGCATTGCGCAGGCGGTTGACGGGCTCGATGGGGGTGCCGTGGTCGATGAGAGAGACTTGCGCGTCGGGTGAGTTTTCCAGCTGGGCGCGGACGTGGTCGGCCAGCATTCGGGCGAGTCGGGGGTCCGGGTTTTCCACGTCCATCCCGGCGAGAGGTTCGGCGATGGTGGCTTGGAGTTCGGGGAACTCTTCTTTGAATTCGCGGAGGACCAGAGGCAGAAAGTCGATCACGGCTAGACTAGGTCCGAGGAACAAGGGCAAGAGAACGAAGTCGGTTTGCCCCTCCTGCAAGAGTTCCCGCAGACGGCTTTTGACCACGGTGGCCGGAACGCCAGCCAGCTTTTCAACGGGGATTTTGTAGGAATGAAGAAGACTGACGGCTTCGACTGGGGCTCCCACGCGCGCGGTCAAGTTGGCGGCCAAATCACGCAGTCCAAAGGTGGCTTCGGGACGGAGGGAACCGTTATCGATTAAAAAAATGGCGGGGCGAGACATGGGCAGGAGACAATTTCCGAATGGTTCCCAATAGGCTACGCTTAGCGAAAAACCACGGGCCATGCAAAGCGGCTCCGGAAAAAGAACAGCACCGGTGGGACGGAAAACCTCAAAACCGCCCACCGGTGCTGCTCAACCCTCAACACTAGACGAAAAGTTTTAGCTGACTGAGAACTCAACTGTCCGTTTAGCTAGGTAGAGGCAAAAGCATAAGGGAGGCCAACTGTGTGAAATTTTCGTTGATTGCGTTTTGGGATGATGAGCGGCCGCGTTCTCCGGCGCTTCAGATGGCTTGGGATGAGGTTCTCTTGCGGACGCGGAAAGAGCCGTGGCTGCGGGTCTACCGGTGGGATCGCCCCTGCCAGACGATCGGGTATTTTTGCGGCGCGGCCGAGGCGCGGGGCAAGGCTCCTGAGGATTGGGTGCGTCGCTGGACGGGGGGCGGCCTGGTCGACCACGGTCGCGATTGGGCCTACACGCTCGGCTTTCCCGGAACGACGTGGCATCACTTGGGGCAAGCGGCCGGGAGCTATGGAGTGCTGCACCGCGCTTTGGCCGATGTTTTGGTCGATGCTTTGGACTGCCAGGAGATCGAGATGGTGGCCGAGCCAGAGAGCGGGCCGTCCCGGGCGGGGAACTGCTTCGACCAGCCGGTTCCGGCTGATTTGGTGTGGAGGGGGCGCAAGATTGCGGGCGCGGCGCAGCGTCGCGGTCGATTCGGGATGCTGCACCAAGGCTCGCTCCAAGGGCTGGGAGGTCCCTCCCCTGCTTGGGGGCCGGCCTTGGCTGAGCGCTTGAGTCAGTCCGTTGTTCCGATCCGACCGCTCGAGCTTGCGCCCCGAGTGGAGGCGCTGGCCCGGGAGGTCTACCAGAGCCCCCAGTGGAATCTGCGGTGCTGAAGAGGCCCCGTCCCCTTGGAGGAGCTTCTGCCAAGGGCCTTGCCTTGCATTTTCGACGTCTTGCAGGAAACTCCCGGCCGAGCTAGCCGGCGTGGCGGAATGGTAGACGCAACGGACTTAAAATCCGTTGACCTTCGGGTCGTGCGGGTTCGAGTCCCGCCGCCGGTATCGGTCTTTTTGGCTCCAGTTTGCTGGGGCTGGGAGCGAGTTCTCTCGAAGGTCTTGACTTCCTGAGCGAGAGCGACTTGTTGCCGCCCACCCATTTTGGGCTGTTTTGGCCCCGCTTTTTCCACCCCACGTCCAACCCAAGCCTCATCGACCTCATGGATTTGCATCCTCTTTTCTGGATCGCTCCGCTCGGAGCGGTCGTCGCCCTCGTTTTCGCTTTCAAGTTCTTCAAGGCCATGATGGCGCGCGAAGAAGGCACGCCTCTCATGGCGGAAATTGGCCAGCACGTGCGCGATGGGGCCATGGCCTATCTCAATCAGCAGTATCGCGTGATGGTTTTGGTCTTCGGAGGCTTTCTCCTTCTCTTTTTGGTCCTGGCCTTCGGCTTGGGGGTCCAGAGCAAGTGGATGCCGCTCACTTTTGTAGCGGGGGGCTTCTTTTCGGCCTTGGCAGGGTTCTTCGGCATGAAGACGGCCACCCAAGCTTCCACCCGGACGGCGGCGGCCGCCCGCCACTCCTTGGAAGACGGTCTCAAGGTGGCGTTCCGCTCTGGCTCGGTCATGGGTCTTTCCGTGGTGGGTCTGGGTTTGGGGAATGCGGTGCTTTGGTTCCTTTTGATCAATGCCTTCACGGGAGCGGGCGAAGGCACCGAGGGACAGCGGATGGTCATGGTGACGACGACGGTCCTGACCTTCGGAATGGGCGCTTCTCTCCAAGCACTGTTCTCTCGCGTGGGGGGAGGGATCTTCACCAAGGCAGCTGATGTGGGCGCGGATTTGGTGGGCAAGGTGGAGGCGGGCATTCCGGAAGATGACCCTCGCAACCCGGCCACCATTGCGGACAACGTGGGCGACAATGTGGGCGATGTGGCCGGGATGGGCGCGGATTTGTTTGAGAGCTATTGCGGCTCGATTCTGGCGGCCGCGGCCTTGGGAGCCGCTGCTTTCGTGGGGGACCCCTCTATGCAGATCAAGGCGGTGGCCGCGCCCATGATTTTGGCGGGTTTGGGGATTCTTTTGTCGGTCATCGGCGTTTACCTGGTGACCACCAAGGAAGGGGCCACCCAGAAACAGCTTCTGGGTTCTCTCGGCAAGGGAGTGAACGTGAGCTCGGCTCTCATCATCGCGGCTTCGGCCGGTGCCTTGGCCCTGCTGGGCTTGGACAATCTTTGGGGAATCTGGGGAGCCGTGGTGGCGGGCTTGATCACGGGGATCGTGATTGGCCGGGCCACGGAGTTTTACACTTCGAGTGGGGAGCCGCCGACCCAAGGGATCGCCAAGCAGTGCCTGGGCGGTCATGCCACCAATATCATTGCCGGCGTGGCGGTGGGGATGAAGTCGACGGCCATTCCAGTCCTAGCGGTCGTGATTGGGACCGGGGTCGCCTTCCTTTCGGCGGCCGGTTGGGATCCCAGCAACCTGAATGCGGGACTCTACGGAGTGGCCATCGCGGCCGTCGGCATGCTCTCGACCCTGGGGATCACCCTGGCGACCGATGCCTACGGGCCGATCGCGGACAATGCCGGAGGCAACGCGGAGATGGCCGGGCTGGAGCCGATGGTTCGCGAGCGGACGGATGCGCTCGATTCGCTCGGCAATACCACTGCGGCCACCGGCAAGGGCTTTGCCATCGGCTCGGCCGCGCTCACGGCTTTGGCCCTGATTGCTTCCTACATTGAGGTGCTCCGTTTGGAGGAAGCCAAAGCCGGCACGGAGGCCATCAATGGAGTGGCTTTGATGCAGGCTTCCTTGAGCGATTTCATGCTGCACTACAATGTCACGCTGCTGAATCCTTTTGTTCTGGTCTCGATTTTTCTGGGGGCCATGACAGCCTTTTATTTCTGCGGGATGACGATCGAAGCGGTCGGACGGGCGGCCGGGGAGATGGTCGACGAAGTGCGTCGCCAATTCCGGGAGAAGGCCGGTATTCTTGAAGGCAAGGAGAAGCCGGACTACGCACGCTGTGTCGAGATCTCGACCAAGGGGGCGCAACGCGAAATGGTGGTGCCTTCGTTGATCGCGGTGGCGGCGCCCATCGTGGTAGGGCTGATTTTGGGGGTGGCGGGCGTGATTGGTCTCCTGGTGGGAGGCTTAGCGACGGGCTTTGTGTTGGCGGTTTTCTTAGCCAATTCCGGGGGCGCTTGGGACAACGCCAAGAAGTTCATCGAGGAAGGCAATCACGGAGGAAAAGGCTCGGACGCGCACAAGGCGGCCGTGACAGGCGACACGGTGGGGGATCCCTTCAAGGACACCTCCGGCCCGGCGCTCAATATCCTCATCAAGCTGATGAGCATCGTAGCCATCGTGATGGCGGGGGTGACGGTGTCCTACTCGCTCTTTTGATCGAGTCGGGATCGGATGGGAGCGGTTTCGACTTCAAGAGCACGGAAGCCCCGTGCTTTCGGAGGCGGAATGGGCGGCGGAAGGGACGCTCTAATACCAAGCTCCAGAATACACTGGTAGAATGGAGGGGAGGTGGTGTGGAGAAGAGGTGCTGAAGCGCGGGGAAGGAAGAGCCGGTGTCTTTCGAGCCAGCCCTGCGTTGCTCCTCGGTTACGGTGCCTGCACCGCGCCCTCGTCGCGCCTTGGTCTGGCCCGAAATCCACTCGGCCATTCTACCAGCCAATTCTGCAGCTTGGTATTAAATCATCCCGAGCTTCATTTTCCCCTCTTCGCTAATCATGTCTTGGGTCCAGACCGGGTCCCAGACGAGATCGACTTGGGCGTCGTCGATGGTGTCGATCGTCATGATGCGGGATTGGGCATCAGCCGCGATGGTCGGTCCCATGCCGCAGCCGGGGGCGGTCAGGGTCATTTTGACGTGGGCCCGTTGTTTCCCTTCTTCTTCGGCCACCGAGCAATCGTAGACGAGGCCGAGATCGACGATGTTGACGGGGATTTCCGGGTCATAAACGTGTTTGAGTTGGGCCCAGACTTGGCCCTCAAGGTCGTCCTCGGCGATTTCCGGGCTCGCCTCGGCTTCCAGGCTTTTGGGATCGATCCCGAGGGCGTCTGCGTCCTCCGACTTGATGCGAGCCAAGCCTTGCTGCGTGGCCACGGTGTAGGTGCCGCCCAGGGTTTGGGTGATGATGACGGACATCCCCACGGGCAAGAGCATCTCATCGCCGCTCGGAATTTGGATGGCGGTCACTTCGCGTTTCAGTTCGACTTGTTCGTGAGACATACAGACGGGGCAGGTTGGCTAGAGTTCAGTTTTGAGGGGGACGGTGGCTGCCCCCGGAGTTTTCCAGGACGATTTTGATCTTCGGGCCTTGGCTGGTGGTGGCCTGGCCTAAGCTATGGATGAGGTTTTTCTCGGAACCGTCTTGAACCGAGGCCGAAGGTTCCGGACTGGAGGCGTTGAGGGCGTTTTGCAGGGCATTTTCTACCAGTGTGCCGCAGTGCATTTTCATGGGGGGGAGGGGCCCGGTGGCTTCGGCCAATTGAGCATTTCCCAGCCGGCGTGCTTCATCCAGGGTTTTGCCTTGGAGCATCTCGGTGGCGATCGAGGCCACCGCGATGGCGGTCTGGCAGCCGAAGCTTTGGAAGGAAGCGCGATCGATGACCTTTTTTCCGTCCTTCTCAGAAAACTTGAGCCACATCCGCAGCATGTCGCCACAATCGGGGCTGCCGACCGTGCCCACGGTGTCGGCATCCTCCATCTCGCCGCGATTGCGCGGGTCTTGGAGGGCGGCTTTCAGCCTGTCATTGAGTTCCTGGCTCATCCTTCTTCCAGTTCAATACGGTAGCGCGGTAGGCTGGGATCGACCTCCCTGGACCAAGCATCGATTCCCCCTGCCAAGGCCTTGGCGCCCCGGAGACCGTGGCCCACCAAGAAAGCGACCGCGTCGAGCGCCTGGGGTCCGGTGTGGTCGATGAGAACCAAAAAATCGCTCTCGGTGCCTTCGGCAATCAGCTGGCTGTGCAAGGCCTCGGTCATGAGCTCGGAGCCTGAGATGTGAACCGCCTCGAACTCCTCTCTCGTGCGGAGATCGAGAAGCCGGGGTGGCTCGGGCCCTCGCAGAGCCGCCGCTACCTCCGAGGGAGAGAGCTGCATCTGGAGATCGTTTTCGTGACTGGCCTCGACATGCGCAAGCATCTCCTCGACCGGGAGATGGTCATGGCGCGCGCAGAGCTGAGCCACCGTCTCGGTGGGCGAGTAGGCGCAGGTATTGCATCCCCCCAAGTGGTAGCGGGAAAAAAGCGCCCGCCGCGCCCCCGGGAAAGCCGCTTCCAGCTCCGCCATGGTGCTCTCTGGATGAATTGCCGAAGTGGTCACACTCACGCAAAGAGGATACGAGGAGAGCGAAACAGGTCAACCGGTCTCCGCAGGACGGGGGCTCATTTTCGAGCCCGGTTTGAGTTTGGGGAACGCGTTGTGCCCCTGGTGCCCGTTGTGATAACTAGGAAGCGCCCTTTCACCTCGGGGACAGGGCGGCTACGACCGCATGGCGAGCGACTCCATCCAGCGAGCGCTCGCTTCCAACTCTTCTGGGAAACGAGTGGTGGAGGGGCTGGGGGACTGGCGATCATGCCAGGCGCGGTTGCGCAGACGGGCTGCGAACTTCAAAAGAATGTAGTCCCAATCCGAAGGGTAGTCCTCATGGAGCAGATCGGCCGAAGTCTCATTGGCCAAGACCCACCAAACGCCCCCTCTGGCCTCGTCTTCCATCCGCCAGAGGGCCAGGTTCGGCCGCTGGGTGTGCTCGGGCTCCTGAGGGAGGGAAGCGGGATGGAGTTCGTTTTGGGAGAGACAATCCAGGGCCAGCTTGCGCAGGTCGTTCAGCCAGCCGGCCGATTGGGAGTGATGATAGCGAGGGAAAAGTGGCATCGGCGTCGAATTGAAGTTTGAATTTTCCATTATTTTAGAAAACTTAACTATCAATCACAAGAAAATTGTTTTTTCCTTGGCTGATCCAGTTCTTATTCCCTGTCCAGTTCTTCGGGGGGACACTACAGGGGGACGCTCCACCGCCATCGGAACTCCTCCACCCCCGCGGGGCAAGTGCCGCCCAGCCACAAGCGGCGGCAAGCCGCACGCACTCCACAAAACAAAAAAAGGGCTATGGTTTCCCGCAGCCCTTTCGGAAAATTCTTGGGGACCGATTACTTGCGGCGGCGGAAGAGAAGGGCGAAACCAGCCAGGCTCACGAGGAGGGTGCTGGAGGGTTCGGGGACGGTTGATCCGAAAATACCAGGTGAACCAACATCACCGTTCGTGAGAGTATTGAAAGTAGAAATTTCCCCGATGTAATCGTCAGGAGATGTAACTCCTCCCGTGACGTTAGCAATGTCGTTGAGAACGTTAGCAATCCCGTCCCCCGGCGCGTCCCCATTGGTGTAGTTAAGCCTCGCCAATTCTGTGCCGGAAGAAGTTTCTGTAATTACAATCTCGTCGGCACCATTCGAAAGAAAATAGGTACCCAAAACACTGTAATCAAAGTCAACATAAGAAGCAGTGTGGTTGCCGAAAACGAAGAACTCGCCAGCCCCTATTGTGCCAGTTTGCCCAACTAAGTCCAAAGAATCAGAACCGTCATCTTCGATAGTGAGTGTGCTGATTGTGATCGCGGAGCTACCGCTATTGAATACTTCAAAATATTCCCCTTCAGCGTCATTCACTGCGAGAGCGTCTGCCATGAATTCTGTGATGATGAGAGCCGCGTTGGAGGTCGCCAACATTGCTGTGGTAATAAAAAGGAGTGTGATTGCTTTTTTCATAAGAGATTAGAACTGATGGCCAAGAATAAGAACGCTCGTTTGGAGTTTGCGAAACTAAAGTTTGGTGACGTTTTCGTCGGATTTGTGTAGAAGCAACTATCTGGCCAGATGCAGGGGCTTTTGCTAAGCTGGTGGAGATTTTTTGGCGGAGTCTTCGTAAGCTGTTGATTCAGATGGAGAAAAGGAGGTCGAGAGAGGTGATTTTTTGTTCCTGACGGAATGAATTTCTGGGAGTGGCCTGCCTCGCAGGGGTGGTGACGGCTTTTGGGATGAGGTGGAAGCCCTCTTTGGTGGTGGCCCGTTGACCCCGGCAAGCCGAGCCTCTCCCAAAGCGGCCGCAAGCTGCGCGCACTCCAAAACGCCGATGATGGCCGGGACGAATACACGAGGAATTTTGGGGGTCTGAACCGTGACCTTTTTTGATAGAGGATCAGGTCTGAAGACCGGATAGAGTGAATGGCTTACTTGCGACGGCGGATGAGTAGGCCAGCGATACAGAATGCAGCTAGAGGAATGGCGGTGCTGGTTTCGGGGATGGCGCTGAAGGACCCAGCGGGGAAAAGCGCGTTGTTTCCGCCGTTACTATCGATGAAATCGGAGCCAGGGATTGTCCAGTCGGCTTCGTCGAAAGTAGCGGAGGGACCGTCCGTGTCTTTCCGGTATGCGAAGCTATCATTGTAGGCCCAAGCAGCGTCAAAATCATTAGAACGACTGACGTCAGCAGGATCGCCGTAGATATCGATCACGTTGGAGCCACCATCCAGAAGGCGAAATGCGTCATTTCCATTTTGGTTAAAACTCGAATCAGCAAATGTATTACTAGCTGTAGCTGAAGCGAATTGCGAAATCATATCAGTATCGGTAGAAGTGACATAATAAAACCCTTCGTCGAGGGTTGCGCTGGTCAGATCGTTGAATGCGAAGATTTGGCCCCAAGAGGAGCCTCCGTTGGACTCAACCTGGATCGTCCAATCCGAGAAATCTGAGCCGTTGTTGAACACGTAAAGCTCTATCCCTTTCGGTCTGCTAATGCTTCCGTCGATGACGCCTGAGATGAGAATTGAAGCGTGAGTCGTCGCAGCAAGTGCTACGAGAGTTGCCGATGAAAGAATTGCCTTCATAAGTATTTAGGAAGTTGTTTGATAAGTCTCTTGGAGAACAAACAAACGAGCAGCACCCGAGCCAAAGTAGAGAAATTATTCCCCAGAAGACTGATTTTCTGTGACAATGCCGTTTATTTTCACCAAGTCATTCATCCTCGGGCATCCAAGCCGGAACGGCGGAGAAGCGCGTCGGGTTCGGTCTCCCGGCCCATGAAGTTGAAAAAAAGTTCCTCCGCTGGCTGCGAGTTTCCATTGGCAAAAATGGTCTCGCGGAAGGTGGTTCCGGTTTCCCCCTTCAACACTCCGTTCTCCTTAAATTTCGTAAAGGCATCGGCATCAAGGACCTCCGCCCACTTATAAGAGTAATACCCTGCGGCGTAGCCGGTGGGGCTGGCGAAGAGGTGGGTGAAGCGCCGGGCCATGGTGGGGACGTGGGTGGCGGTGGGCACGAGGTAGCCTTCGAGAATTTCGTCGGCCACTTGATCCAGGTCCCGCTCCGCCCATTCCTTGGCGCGGAGGTGGAGCTCGAGGTCGAGCTTGGAGAAGGCCAGCTGGCGCATGA
Source organism: Verrucomicrobiota bacterium (assembly GCA_039027815.1). Classification (NCBI taxonomy): domain Bacteria; kingdom Pseudomonadati; phylum Verrucomicrobiota; species Verrucomicrobiota bacterium. The sequence goes on along the minus strand of JBCCJK010000010.1, from coordinate 65,079 downwards.
AGCTCATGGCGGATTGGTAGTTCCGCGCGGCGATCATTTTGTGGTAGAGCTCGTCGGGGATGGGCTGGCCGGTTTCGTGGTGGCGGGCGAAGAGGTCGAGGCTTTCCCGGGCCCAGCAGAAGTTTTCCATGAGCTGGGAGGGGAGTTCGACGAAGTCCCAGGCGACGTTGACGCCGTTGAGGGATTTGACTTCGACTTCGCCGAGGAGGTGGTGGAGGAGGTGGCCAAATTCGTGGAAGACGGTTTGGACTTCGTCGTGGGTCAGGAGGGCGGGTTTGCCCGGTGTGGGGGCGGTCATGTTGCCGCAGATGAGGCCGAGGTGGGGCTGACGCGGCTGGCTGTCCATGGGCGGAAGGCCGGTTTCGAGGTAGTTCATCCAGGCGCCACCGCGTTTGGTCTCTCGGGGATGCCAGTCCGCGTAGAAGGTGCCGAGTCGCTCACCGCTTTCTCGGTCATCCAGGTGGTAGAGCTTGACTTCCGGGTGCCAGACTTCCCCTGCCTCAGGGTCTTCCACGATGGTGACGCCAAAGAGGATTTCCGCGAGTTCGAAGAGGCCGCGGAGGACGCCCTCGATCGGGAAGTAGGGGCGGAGGGCTTCCTCGTCGAAGGAATAGAGTTCGCGTCGTTGTTGCTCCGCCCAGTAGGCCATTTCCCAAGGCTCCAGCAGGACGCTGCGATCGACGCCCGTCCGCCGGGCCCGGTAGCTTTGTAGTTCCTGCACTTGTTCTTGGAATTTTCCGGCCAGGCGCTGGTGGAGTTCTTCTACGAAGCGGAGAGCGGTGGCTCCGTTCTTGGCCATGCGGCGGCCCAGCACGAGGTCGGGGAAGTGCTCTTTGTCCAGAAGGGCGGCTTTTTCCTGCCGGAGGCGGAGGATCTGGTGGATGAGGGCGGTGTTGTCGTGCTCGCCTCCCCGACCAATGGCGGTGGAGGCTTGCCACATTTCTTTGCGAAGGCTTTCGTCTTCAAGCTGTTCCATGAAGGGGAGGAAGGAGGGGGCGTGGAGGGTGAAGCGCCATTGCGGAGCGTCGTCTGAGCCGTGGCCTTTCTCGCGAGCGTTGTGCTGGGCCGCTTCGCGGGCGGTGGCGGAGAGGCCTGAGAGTTTGGACGGGTCGTCGATGAGCAGTTCCCAGGCGTTGGTGGCGTCGAGGACGTTTTCAGAGAATTTTTTGGTGGCTTGGGCCAGCTCGGCTTCCAGGGCTTGGAAGCGGGCTTTTTTCTCGGGCGGGAGGTCGGCCCCGCTTTCTTGGAAGTCGGCCAGGGTTTCTTCCAAGTGGCGTCGGAAGGTCGGGGCGAGGTTCTGGGCTTCGGGCGTGGAGGCGAAGCTGCGGAGGACTTCCCAGAGCTGGGGGTTGAGGGGGATGCGGGAGTAGAATTCGCTGACTTTCGGCAGCATGAGGTTTTGGGCTTGGCGCAGCGCGGGGGAGTCGCAGACGGAGTCGAGGTGTTGCACGCGGCCCCAGGCCCGGGAGAGGCCTTCGGTGGCTTCTTCGAGCGCTCCGAGGGTGCTCGCGTAGGTCAGCTCCCCGAGTTCGGGGTCGAGGGCGGCGATGGCGTCGATCCGCTTTTGCGCCTCGGCCAGAGCTTGAGTGATATCGGGCTCGACGTGCTCGGGAAGGAGGGTGGACCAGCGAGGGAGAAAATCGGGAGCGAGAAAGGGATGCATGCGGGGCGCGGAAGAAAGCCCGGAGCTAGTGCGAGGCAAGCGGTATTCCGAGGGCTGCGAGTTACCGGCGGCTGGCCTGGTCTTTTTGAATCGCGACCAAGAGCTCTCGGGCGATTTCTTCAGTCAGGGTATCGAGCGTGCCGCTGAATTCCCGCTCCATCCACTGGAAGCCGTCTGATCGCTTGGGGAAGAATTCCTGGAGGAGGGTCGGATGATGGAGGAGGGCCGCGCGGTCGACGCCGATCTGGAGTTCGGCCTCGGTCACGTAGCGAGTCAATTCCTTCTCTTCGTCCCCCTGGACCGGGCTGACAGTGAGGCGGCCTTCGATGCGGGCCAAGGTTTCGGAGTGAAGGGAGAATTCCGTGAAGGTGAGGTTCTGACCTTGGCTCTCAAACTGGAGACGGCCGTCGTGAACCGGGAAGCGGGCGAAAGAGCGGTAGCCGAGCGAGGCCTGGAGTGCGTCGAGAAGGTGGACGTTCACTCCGGTGCCGGAGCCAAACTGGAAGCCTGGGGTGGGACGGAGGTCGCCCGCGATGGCGACGCCTTCCGCCCGGTTAGGAGAACCGGAGAATCGCAAAACGCCATCGAAGCCGCCCGAGAAGAGGCCGCGCAAGGCGCGGGGGATGCTTTCGCGCAGGGAAAAATTTTCGACCGCCATTTCCAAGCTGACTTCGGGAAAGACGCCCTTGGTGATGAAGCCGGAGAGGGAGGCAAAGGCGGTTTCGGAACCGGGCACGATGAGGCGGCACTCCTGAATCTGGATCGCCTCGGGGCGCACTTCCAAGTGGAGGCGATCCAACTGGAGTTCTCGCAGCCAGCCGAGCTGAAGGACGCCGCCCTGACAGAGAATTTGGTGGCCCCATGGTTGCCGGGTGACTTGCAAGGCGGTTTGGGCGATTTGGCCTTCCTGCCCGTCCGAGCTTTTCCAGCGAAAGGTGGCGCGGAAGACGTCGATTTCAGAGACTTGCAAGCCCGAGGCCCGGGGTGAGACCCCGAAGCCGCCCGTGACGAGTTCTTGAGGGGCGTTCTCTGGGGACGATTCCTCGTGGCCGCCCAAACGGAGATCGACGTCGAGTTCGGCGATGCGCAAGCGCTTCAAGTTCCAGTCTTGCTGGAAACGGCTCCAAAACGGCCGATAGAAGCGAATTCCCTCCGCCTCGAGGTGGGTGAAAAAGCTGGCGGGGCCCCCGACGGCGGAAAAGGATCGATTGCGGACTTCTTTGCCCAACCACTCGAAGGTCTGGAAGTGGGCCTCCTCGGCTCCCAAGCGTTCGCGGACGGTTTCCTGCATTTCTTCGGCGAAGCCAGTGGACTCCAGGTGCTTCGAGAAGAGGTGCAGGGTGCCCAGGAGGAGGACCAGGAGCAGGGCGAGGATTTTGCCAATTCGCACGAGGAGCGGGAGGATTCCTGGTCGGAGCGAGCCGAGTCCCTGATGGCGGAGCCGGACCCAAAAGGGCTGCTTTTCGGCCCAAGAGTTCATGACCTCATTGAAGGTCTCTTTTTCACTAGGTCGGCGTTCAGGCGAGCTCATGAAGAGGGCGATTCACACAGGCGGGGGGAGGGGAGCGGGAGTGGCTTCTCGGGCGCAGGAAAGCGCTTTTCCAACTGGCGCGCAAGGGTCGTCTCGGCATAGTGCCCCCTTTCCGTGGAAGCAGATTACAAAGTCCAACTCGATGTCTTCGAGGGCCCGCTCGACCTCCTTCTCTACCTCATCAAGAAGGACGAGATCGATATCTACGAGATCTCGCTGGAGCGCATCACCAAGCAGTACCTCGCCTACCTCAATACCTTCAAGCTCCTCAACATCGAGCTGGCGAGCGAGTTCATCGTGATGGCGGCCAACCTGATGTATATCAAGAGCCGGACGCTTCTGCCGAAACATGTCCAGCCGCCTGAGGACGAAGAGGATGAGGAGGACCCGCGATGGGAGTTGATTCGCCAGCTCATCGAATACAAGAAGTTCAAGGACGCGGCCGGCTTTCTCCGACAACGAGCCGAGGAGGAAGCGCGGGCCTTTCCGCCCATCCCGGAATGGCCCGAATCTGGCACGGACGAGCCTGATCCGCTTCCGGAGGTGGGGATTTTCGATCTCATCCGAGCCTTTCAAAAGGTCCTCCGCCGCTTTGAGGAGGAAGAGGTTTTCGGGGAAATCCTGGATGATCGCTTCACGGTGGGCGACCAAATCGATCGACTGATGAGGGCGACCCTGGCGGGGGACCGCTTGGCCTTTTCCTCGCTTTTCCAAGACGCGCACAGCCGCAGTGAGGTCATCGTGACCTTCCTTGCGCTTCTGGAATTGATGAAACTGAATGAGTTTCGAATCGAGCAGGACCAGGCCTTCGGGGAAATCCTGCTGATCCGACGGGAGCGGGAGAGCTTGGTATGAGACAATTGTGGCTTGAAAGCAAAGAGGCCCTTGCGGATGGATACGGCCAGGCCTGATGCACGCATGATGACGACTCTCAAACCGGTGGTGGAAGCCATTCTCCTGGCTTCCGAAAGCGCTCTCTCGGCGGAAGAGCTGGTCCGGATCATGGCAGCGGCCGCCAAAGATCTGCGGGAACAGGAAAAGCCGGTCTCGGAGGCCATCGCGGAGGCGGATGAGGAAGCGGTTTCGCAAGCGATCCAAGCTCTCAACGCCGACTACACCGAAGGCGGCAGAGCCTTTCAAATCGTGCAGCGGAAGGCGGGCTGGCGTTTGCTGACGCGGCCCGAGTTCGCCGAGTATCTTCACGCCCTCTTTCCTGAGAGAAAGCCCTCGCGCTTGAGTGGACCCGCCCTGGAAACGCTGGCCATCATTGCCTATCGCCAACCCATCACCAAGTCCGAGATCGAGGCCGTGCGCGGGGTGAGCGTGGATGCCATGGTCCAAAAAATTCTCGATCTGGGCTTGGTGCGGGTGGGGGGTCGCTCGGAGCAACCGGGCCGGCCTCTCCTCTATGAAACGACCGAGATCTTTTTAGAGCATTTCGGCGTGGAGAATGTGGCGGAATTGCCCAATGCCCAGGAGCTGAGGCGGGTGGCCTTGCCCCAGCCAGAGACCGAGGAGGAGGCGGAGCCCGCGGCCGAGGCGGTGTCGCCCGAGCAGGCCGAACCAGAGGTGGTAGGGGAGAAGCGAGATGGGTAAGCCGATCCAAAAGATGTCCCTGGAGGAACTCCGGGTGGAGATCGACCGGGTGGACGCGTCTCTTTTGAAATCGCTCAACGAGCGAGCCGATTTGGTGCACGCCGTGGGGGAGTTCAAAAAGAAGGAGGGGCTCGCGATCTACGCGCCGGAGCGGGAGGAGCAGCTCTTGCAATCCCTGGTGGCCAAGAGCGAAGGGCGACTGCCCGAGACCTCCATCCGCGCGATTTATCGCGAGATCATGTCGGCAGCGCTGGCGCTCGAAGAAGACCTCAAAATCGCCTACCTCGGTCCGGCCGGGACGTGGACCCACCAAGCGGCCATCAACAAGTTCGGCCAGAGCGTGAGCTACCTCCCCTTGGCCAACTTCGCGGATGTCTTCGATCAGGTGGCCCGGCGGAAAGCCGACTACGGTGTGGTCCCGATTGAGAACTCCACCGAGGGGGCCGTCAATCACACCCTGGATCTCTTCGCGGAATCCCCCCTGCGCATCTGCGCCCAGATTCTCCTTCCCATCGAGAACAATCTCCTCTCCCGCATCCCGCGCGAGGAAATCACCCGCCTTTACTCTCACCCGCAGGTCTTCGGGCAGTGCAAGAACTGGATTCTTCGTCACTTCCCCACGGCGGAAAAAATCGAGGTTTCCAGCACGACCAAAGCGGCCGAGCTGGCCGCGCAAGAGCCCGGCTCGGCGGCCCTCGGGGGCAAGCTCTCGGCCGAGCTGTATGGTTTGCGGATTCTGGAAGAGTCCATTCAAGACAGCGCCACCAACACGACCCGTTTTCTGGTCTTGAGTCACAACACCTGTCCCCGCACCGGGCAGGATCGGACCTCGATCATGTTCTCGGTCAATGATCGCCCGGGATCCCTTTACGACGCCTTGACCCCCTTCAAGGAACTCCAAATCAATCTCTCAAAAATCGAGAGTCGCCCCTCGCGACGACGCGATTGGGAGTATTTCTTCTTCGTGGATGTCCTCGGCCACCACGAAGACGAGGCCTTGGTCTCCGCTCTGCGCGAATTAGAGAAAGACTGTAGCTTTCTCAAAATTCTCGGAAGCTATCCCAACACCGAAGGCGTCCCCGCGGACTGAAGGGAGCCGCCCCGGTAGGAGGGCGAGCTGGGAGATCTCGAGGGCTCTACTTGGCTCTGATCGGGGCTTTGGTTGGGTGGGGTGGGGAGAGTCGGGTCAGTGATGCGGAGGCTGAGGTAGTAGACCCAGAGGCTCGCCACCAAGACGAGGAGGGTCCCGAGAATCATGAGCGAGCTGAGAAAGACGCCGATGGGCGTTTGGTGCATCCCCGCGATGAGCGTGGCCCCCGCCAGGATGGCCAAGCCGAAGTAGGCCCAGCGGTATTGCTGGAGGAGGGATTCGATTTGTTGGAGTCCTTCTTTTTTGAATTGCTGCACGGGCTCGCTCAGCATTTCTTCCTGCGTGATGCCGGTGTGGACCTTCCGGATTTGGCTGGTGTAGGCCAGGGTCGAAAGGCAGCAGAGAATGATGAGAATGGCGCCGATCATGGGGGCGGCCGTGCCCTTGAGCGTGAGCCCGAGGGCATAGACCAAGAGGCTGAGCAGGAGCCCGTGGACCAGGAGTGGCAGGAGGAGGTGTTGGAGAAAATCGGGATTCCCGAACTGTTTGAAAAGGAAGTGGAGGGTGTCGATCATAGCAAGTCGGCTTGGGAGGAAGGGGTGACGGGCAGACCCAGTTTTTGGTAGGCTGCGGGGAGAGCCACGCGCCCGCGGGGCGTGCGCTGGCAGTAGCCCCGCATGATGAGGTAGGGCTCATTGACTTCTTCCAGGGTGGCGGCGTCTTCGGAGACGGCCACCGCGAGGGAGTTGAGGCCGACGGGCCCGCCCTGGAATTTCACGATGAGCGCTTCGAGGAGGCGCTTGTCCATTTCGTCGAGGCCATCGGCATCGATCTCGATCATGGTGAGGGCCTGGTCGGCCACCGGGCGATCGATCCGTCCATCGGCCCGCACTTGGGCAAAGTCCCGCGTCCAACGAAGGAGAGAGTTGGCCACTCGTGGGGTGCCGCGGGATCGGGCAGCGATTTCCCGGGCGCCTTCTGGCTCGATGGCGATTTGCAGGAGCTGAGCGGAGCGAGTGATGATTTTCTGGAGCGTTTCCACCGAGTAGTAGTCCAGCCGATTGAGCAGGCCAAAGCGGGAGCGCAGCGGCGCGGTCAGAAGGCCGCTTCGCGTGGTGGCGCCCAGGAGGGTGAACTTGGGGAGGGAGAGCTGGAGACTGCGGGCGTTGGGCCCTTGGTCGATGACGATGTCCAGTCGGAAGTCTTCCATGGCTGGGTAGAGGTATTCCTCGACCGTGGGATGGAGGCGATGGATCTCATCGATGAAGAGGACATCGCCTTCTTCCAAATTGGTGAGAATGCCGGCGAGGTCGCCCGCTTTTTCGATCTGCGGCCCGCTCGTGGTGTGGATTTTGGCCTCCATGGCCTGGGCCAGGATGTTGGCGAGGGTGGTCTTGCCGAGTCCGGGAGGGCCGCTCAAAAGAATGTGAGCCAGGACGTCGGCGCGTTGGCGGGCGGCCTCCACCATGAGCATGAGCCGCTCGACCACCTTCTCCTGACCGGCGAACTCGGAAAAGTCCGGCGGCCGCAGCGAGGCATCCAGCTCCGAGCGGGGCGCGGTGGTGGCGTCTTGGTAAAAGTTTGTGCTCACGGCGTCGCCCGACACCATTTCATGGAAGCCTTGGGCTGTCGAGTGTGGGCTGGTGGGAAGGGGGCTCAGGGGCGCACGCGGCTAGAAGTTATTTGATTGCGCCATTTCTGATTTGCCCCTACAACTCGCGCTATGAATCAAGCTCCCCGCTTTGCTTCGCCCCTTTTTGGCCTGCTTTTGGCGTTTTTTGCCGGGCTTTCTGTGACCGCCCAGGCCCAGGAAGAGCAAATCGTGCGTGAGATCGAGATCGAGTATGACGGTCCCAAAACCATCGCCGAGCAAAGGATTCGCGCCCTCCTGGCCACCAAGGTGGGACAGCCCTATTCCAACGAAAGCGTCGAGCAGGACATTCGCAATCTGCTCGGGAGCGGTGACGTGGAAAACGCGCGCGTCCTGGCGCAGCCTCTGGCCGACGGCCTCAAGCTCATCATCGTGGTCTCGACCCGGGCCGGTTTGGGAGACATCGATTTCATCGGCAATTCCAAATTCAGCAACAAGCGCTTGCTCAGGGAAGTGGACCTGGAGGTGGGGGACCCGGTCAGTGAGCTGAAGTTGGTGGAAGCGCGGGACAAGATCCAGCAAATGTATTTCAATGACGGTTTCCCGGACGTCGTCATCGACTACCGCGTGGAGCAAATGGATGCCGAAGGGCTCTCCCGCTTGGTCTTCACGATCGATGAGGGAGACAAGACCATCGTCGATGAAATCCGCTTCAATGGAAACACCGTTTTCTCTGACGGCGAGCTTCGTGATGTCATGCAGACGAGCGAGCGGGGCCTCTTGTCTTTTATCACCCGCAGCGGCGTCATCGACAATGCGGAGCTGGAGAATGACATCGACCGCATCGAGGAGGCCTATCAAAACGCGGGCTACCTGAAGGCCGAGGTGACGGAGTTTGAGCGGGTGCGAGTCAGCCGCAAGAAGGTCGATCTCGAGGTCACCATTTTCGAAGGGGAGAAGTTTGACGTGGCCGCCATCGAGTTCACGGGCATGCAGGTCTTCACCGAGGAAGAGATTCGTCCCGCTCTCACCCTCCTGGCAGGAGATGCCTACTCGGCCGCCAAGCTTTCCGCCGATGTCGGCCTCATCCAGGATTACTATGGCAGCCGCGGCTATGCCGATGTGCGGGTCGACCCGGTCATCCGGGATGCGGGTCCGCAGCTCCTGCGAATCATTTATGAAATCAGCGAGGGGGGCGTGTCCTACGTGGGCAAGGTGAACATCGAGGGCAACACCAAGACTAAGGACAAGGTCCTGCGGCGCGAGGTTTCCCTTTTGCCAGGCGATATCCTGAACGCGGTCGAACTTCGGACCTCCAAAAACCGCTTGGAGAACCTCGACTACTTCTCCGAGGTGGAAGTGTTTCCCTCCGCCACCGGCGCCACCAACTACAAAGACATCAACGTCATCGTGAACGAGAAGAACACGGGGAAGGTCAGCTTCCAAGTGGCCCTCAACTCGATTGAGTCGATCTTCGGGGATGTCAGCGTTAGCCAGACCAATTTCGATATCACCAATTGGCCGAGCTTCACCGGGGGCGGCCAGCGCTTTGATGCGGCCCTCCGTTACGGAACCGAGCGCCGGGACTTCTCCATCGGCTTGACCGAGCCCTGGTTCTTGGGTCAGAAGCTTTCGGTGGGAGGCGAGGCCTACTTCCGGGACAAGTTCTTCCTATCGGATCGGTTCGATCAGCGGGAAATCGGGGTCAACTTCACGGTCCGCAAACCGATCGATGGCTTTTCCTTTGTTTCCGCGACCTACACTGTCCAGCAAATCAGCCTCGACGATTTTGATTCCTCCGCTTCCCCTGAGCTCCGGGCCGAAGAAGGGGATTTTTTCCAAAATCGGCTTGGGCTCAACTACGTCAGGGACAGTCGGGATGACCTCTTGACGCCGCGCCGTGGTTCGCGCGTCCAGTTGGGGACGGAGGTCTCGGGCTTGGGAGATGTCGAGACCTACGGGTTTTCCGCCGAAGCCATCAAATTCTACAATCTGCGCTGGGACACGATCCTCAGCCTCCAGGGAGATCTCCGCATCAAAGACGGCTGGGGAGATGATCCCCCGATCTTCGAGCGTCTCTTCTTGGGCGGTCAGCGGACGATGCGCGGCTTTGATTTCCGGGACGTCGGTCCGAAAGACTCCACGGGCGAGCCGCTCGGTGGGGGGACGGCCCTCTTTGCCTCGGCTGAATACACTTTCCCGATCATTCAAGCGGTCCGCGGCGCTGTCTTCTATGATGTCGGCTTCGTAAACACCGATTCCTATGACTTTGACACCGGTGATTACAATTCGAACTACGGGATCGGCCTCCGGCTTCAGCTCCCTTTCTTCGGCCCGGTGTCACTCAACTACGGGATCCCGATCGAGGCGGACGAGTTCAATGACTCGGATGGTCGCTTCAGCTTCGCTTTTGGTTTCTGATCAGACGACCAGCCGCGATGGGGTCACCACCATCGAGGCGACCAGTTGACCTGCGCGGAAAGCCGCTTAGAATCCCGCTCCCCAAAACACCGCCTACTCTAGAAAGAAAAACCCAGCCGAGGACACTTGGCTCCTTCCGTTATGAAATTATCCCACTCCCTCGCGGCTTTGGCCATCTCGCTCGGCTTTGGCTGGCCCGCCTCCCTCCAGGCGGCTGAAGACATGAAGATCGGCATCGTCGATATGCAGTCGATTTTCAGCCAATTCTATCGCACCCAAGAAGCGGAAACCGACGTCAATGAACAACGCTCCGTCATCAAAAAAGAGGTGGATGAGCGCCGGGCCCGCCAGCGGGAGCTGATTCAAAAAGCGGAAAACCTCAAGAAGCTGATCGACGAGCCCTCCACCACGGAAGACTTCCGGAAAGCCAAGTTCCAGGAATACAACGGTCTGCTCAATGAGTTGCGGGCTCTCGAGAAGGAGACCCAGGAATACATCGTGCGCAAGCAGCGCCAAATCGCGGATTCCTCCCAGCGAACTGTGAAAGGCATCTTCGAGGAGATCTCCGAGTTGGTCGAAAGCGTGGCCAAGGAAGATGGTTATGACCTGGTTTTCGACAAATCGGGCCTGAGCCAAAACCGCATTCCCTTCCTGCTTTACAGCAAAGACGCGGTCGATTTTTCCCAGAAGATTGTGGACAAGCTGAACGCGGACGCGCCGGAGGACTTTGACGCTTCGGCCGAAGTGGACGTCCCCGTCCCGGCCGTCGAAGGCGAGTAAATTTTTGGCGCCCGCGACCTTGAAGCTTTCCATCGGGGAACTCGCGGATCTCGTCAAAGGCGCGGTCGCTGCCAGTGATCGCTCGAAAGTGCTGACAGGATTTTCGTCCCTCTCCGAAGCATCGGAGGGGGACGTTTCCTTTTTGGGCAATGAGAAATACCTCGCCGATTTCAAGGCGACGCAGGCCACGGCGGTTCTCGTCCCCGAGGGCTATGGCCTGGTGGCCGAGCACACCGCGTTGATCACGGTGGGAAATCCGTCGGCCGCCTTCGGGGAACTGGTGAAGCAGTTTGGCCCGGCTCGGAGGGAGTTTCATCCCGGGGTGCACGCGAGCGCGGCCGTGGCCGATTCCGCGGTTCTGGATCGCGAAAGCGTCTCCATCGGCGCGAACGCGGTCGTGGGAGAGGGAGCCGAAATCGGGGGAGGATCCACCGTGGGGGCCGGGGCCTACATCGGGCGAGAATGCCGCCTCGGCCGGGATTGCTGGATTCACCCCAATGTCACGATCGCGGATGGGTGTGTCTTGGGCGATCGCGTGAGCATCCACAGTGGGACGGTCATTGGCTCGGACGGCTTTGGCTATGAGCAGGTCGATGGCAAGCACGTCAAGATCGATCAAGTGGGCATCGTCCAGATTGATGACGACGTGGAGATCGGGGCCGGGACCACGGTGGACCGGGCTCGCTTTGGCAAAACCTGGATTCAGGAGGGGGTCAAAATCGATAACCAGTGCCAGATCGCCCACAATGTGGTCATCGGGAAACACAGCCTCTTGGTGGCCCAAGTCGGCATCGCCGGGAGCACCCAGATTGGAAAGCATGTCATCTTTGCCGCCCAGACGGGAGCGGCGGGACACCTCAAAATTGGGGACCAAGCCGTCATCATGGCCCGTGGAGGAGTCATCAAGGACTTGCCGGGAGGGCAACACTACATGGGGTTTCCGGCCGTGCCTGAGCGCGATGCCAAAAAGGAAACGATCGCGCTGAGACGACTCCCCCAGCTCCAAAAAAGAGTCAAGGAGCTGGAATCACGACTGAGTGAGCTGGGAGAGGGGGGTTGAACTTTAGGTTTCAGGTTTCAGGTTTCGGTGAGGCTTTTCTACCTAGCTCGAGATGTCCTTTGAGAGCACTTCGAATACGATCTCTGGCTTGAGGTTTTTGAGATCCTGCCCCGGGCTGGGGAGAACGTGGCAGGAGCGGTGAGGGGGTTGCCAGACTTCGGGATGGCTGGGACCGAAGAGCAGGGTGGAGGAGACGCCCGCTAAGGCCGCGAGGTGGGAGACGCCCGTGTCATGGCCGAGGTAATGCTGGCTGTGAGCGAGGAGATGCCCGAGGCTGGGAAGGGGGAGGCAGTCCGCTTGCAGGCGGGGCAGGTGCGTGAAGGCGCTCTCCAGTTCTGGCCGACGTTCGAGTTCGGTTTCGCCCGTGATTTGGAGAAGCTGCCAGCCGGGGTGGCTTTCGAGGAATTTTTCAAGCAGGTCCTTCCAATGGGCCAGCGGCCAATTCTTGCGAGGGCTCCCGCTGCCGGGGTGAAAGGCGAGGGTGGGCTGTTGGCGGATTCGTTCGGCCAGTTTGCCTGAGGAGGTGGTTTCCGGGAAAGACAGGAGGGGGGCTTCCTCCTCCAGGAAGAGCGCGAAGCGTTGCATCGGTTGGCTGAGTTGGTGCACCGCGTGGAGAGGGGGCTGGAGTGTTTCGTCGATCTTGGAAGGCCCCTGGACGAAGGTGCCGATGTCGAGTCGCTCCAAGTTGGAGGCAAAGACTTGTAGGGGATCATCCAGGTAGCTGATGACGATCTGGAAGCTGCGGAGGTAGTCGACTAGCTCTTGCTCCACCGCGGCCCCCGGGGTGAAGAGAGCCGCCATGCTGGCGCGCTCAATGGGGCGGATGGCGTCTGCGATGCCGGTGGCCAGGGCCACTTCCGCGATGGCCGGGTAGCCGATGATTTCCAAGCGGACCTCGGGCAGGGCCTTTTTGATGGTGCGGAGAGCGGGCAGGGTCAGAAGAAAATCGCCGACTGCGCCTCCCCGCAGTATGAGAATGCGTCCCATGGGTTGAGTCAAAATAGGTAGTCGGCGCTCACCCAAGCGCTGCGGGGCTGTCCCAAGCGGCGGAGACCATTGCTGGATTCCCCGGTCGGGATGGCTTCGTCAAAGAGGTTTTCGATCCGGAGGCGGAGCGTCAGGTGATCGCTCGCTTGCCAGCCCGCACCCAGCCGAGCGGTCCAGTAGGAGGAGAGCGCCCGGGTGGCCAAGGCATCGTCAAAGGCCCGGGAGGTATACTCGATCCCGAAGAAAAACCGCAGCGATTCGCGGGGGCGAAATTCGATCTGGCTGTGGGCCTGCCATTCCGGGCTTTGCGGAAAGGGACGGCCTTCCAGGAGCGGTTGCCGGGGAGAGTCCGAGAATTCCGTCTGGCTCCAAAGAGCGTTCACGCTGAGCTGCCAGAGGGGGTGGAGTTGCCAGTCGGCCCCCACTTGGGCTCCCCAAACCGTGGCCTGCTCGACGTTTTGGCGCTGGGCCCCGCTCCCGCCGGCGGGCAGCGTTCCGAAGAGGCGGGAGAGGTCGGCGCCTTCGGTTACGGGAACGTTGGCGATGGCCTGGTCGATCCAGTGATGAAAGACTTCCAGCGAGAACTGGAGGGGGTCGCTCGCCTGCCAATCGAGGCCGGCCTCGAGGGTGAAAAATCGTTCGGGATCCAGCTCGGGATTGGCCTCGGTGATGTCATTTTGCACGCGAAAGGGGCGATAGAGTTCATTCAAGGTGGGGGCGCGGTAGCTCGTTCCCAGCGCGAGTCGGCCTTGCCAGTCGCCGGCCAGCTGCTGATCCAAGGCCAGGCTGAAGGAGGGTTCGTAGCCCTCTCGATCAGGAAATTGTTCGGAGCGGAGCGATCGGCCAGTGGAGGGAACGCTTTCTTCTCGGATCCCTCGGTGGAAGCCCCATCGATCCACTCGCAGACTGGTGGCCACGCTCGTCTCGGGAGAGGGGTCCCAGCGGAGGGTACCAAAGAGGCCGAAGAATGACTGCTCCCCGCCAGCGCGGCGTTGGCGAAAGGTGCCGGCTACTTCGTTGGTCTCCCCTTCGATCCAGCGGAGGTCGAGGCCGTGGGTCAGAGTGAGCGCCTCGCCCAGCGGCCGCCGATGGCTCCAAGCGCCGCCCGCACTGCGGCTGGGGACATCGAACTGGTCAAGCGCCAGCCGTTCGCTTTCGCGGGCCTCATCGACGGCTGTGAATGCGGCTTGGAAGGCTCGCTCTTGCAAATACAAGAGCGCTTGCGTGAGGCTGTCCCGGCCTTGGTGAGTGAGGCGGAGGGAAAGATCGAGCGCTTGCGTGCGATTGCCGCTGAGCGGGGTGCCGTTGCCGCGCTCTTCCTCGAACCAAGCGAGCTGGGTTTCTAGGGTCCACCGCGGCTCGAGTTGGGTGCGAAGGCGGAGTTCGGCCACGTTGGCGGTCAGGTCGAGCGGTTCGTCGAGGGGACCGCGTTGGGTGGGGTCGAGGTCCTGAAAGCCATCGCTCCGGAAATGAGAGAGATGAAAAGAGAGACCGGTCCGGCCATCGGGAGAGAGATGGTGGCTGGTGAGGCCGACTTTTCCGGAAGCCTGTTGCCCGCCGCCTCCTTGGACGAGCAGCTCGGGCTGGAGGACGGGGCGACTGGTGAGATGAACCACGCCCGCCGGACTGAGGTTTCCCCAAGCGGCCGATTCGCTGGAGGGGAGAATCCGGACGGACTCTAGGCTACTGGGCTGGTAGCGCAGCCAAGGGACCCAGCCGCCGAAGGGGTCATTTTGGGGAAGGCCATCGCGGAGGACGAGGGTGCGGGAGGTGGCGGTGGCCCCGGTCCGACGCAGGCTGAGCCCGGTGGTGGTGGGGTTGGCGAAGGTGGCGTTTTGTCGCCGGAAAAGCGAGAAAGCCGGGTCGGTCGCCAAGAGTTCATCCAGGGAACGGGGGGCGAATTCCGAGATCTCCGGACGGCTCCATTCCGCCAGGGCCGGGCGGATTTCTGTGACCCGCTGCGCGATCGCCACCACGGGCGGCAGGGAGTCTTCCGCCACCAGGGGCCCAGCCGAGAGCCCGAGCGCAAGGAGCGTGATTCTTTTCAAGCGAGGGATTCCCGAAGCGGGGCGCGGTCTTTCCCCTCCTGGGGCGGGGTGGGGGGCATCATTCAGTAGAAGAGCAGGGCGGAGAGGATGAGGAGAATCCCGTAGACGATCCCTCCCAGGCAGAGGCCGTTCCAGCGGGCTCGGGTGGCGCTGGCCCATTCGATTTGGTCCCGGAAAACATAGGGGATGCCGACCCAGAACAGGCTGGCGATGATGGCGGCGTAGGCCAAGAGGGGGATGAGTAGCTTGGCTAGGTGCGGGGTGATTTCACGGAGAAAGGCGGCGTCCAGCATGACGCTGGCCAGCAGCATGGCCAAGGCCCCCAAGGCGCGGGGGAAGAGAAACTCATCCACATAGCGCGCCACCAGAAAGCAGCCGATGGGTAGGCCGATCAGGAGCGGCGTTCGCAAGGTGTGGAACTCCCCGAGGTCGAGGGGCGGCCAACTGACGAAGCCCAGGTTGCCCCCGGCCAGGAGGAAAAAGACCCAAGCGGTGGAGAGGCTGAGCAAGACGACGCCGGCACTGTGATGGCGCGGGAGCGATTTCAGCCAGACTTGGAAGCTGAGCGCCTTGACCTTGGCGTAGGTGTGGGTGGCGACCAAGGTCCCGCCCGCCAAGAGCCCGACCAGTTTCAGGCCCCAAGTCGAGTCATTGAGAGAGGAGTAGATCATGACAGTCGCTCAAGGAAGGGACAAGGGGACGGGCTGGACTAGACTCCCGCTAGGGCGGGGACTTCGTGCAGGACGGGGTCGCCGTAAAGGGTGAATCCGGTGCTTTCCTGGATTTCGACCTCCAGGAGTTCGCCCGTGAGGCGCTCGGAGGGTCCTTCCACGATCACGATTTTGTTTTGGCTGGTTCGCCCGCTAAGGGTGGCGGCGTTCGTTTTGCTGGGGCCCTCCACCAGGATTTCCTGGGTGGTGCCGACGAGGGCTTGGTTCTTGCGCTTGGCGAAGCGACCCACCAGCTCGAGCAGGTCCTGATTGCGCTCTTCTTTGACGCGCTCGGACAGCTGGCCCTCCATTTCGGCGGCCGGGGTGTTCCTTCGCTTGGAGTAGCGGAAGACGAAGGCGTTATCGAACTCGAGATGCTCGACGCAGGCGCGGGTCGCGAGGTAGTCCTCTTCGGTTTCGCCCGGGTAGCCGACGATGATATCGGTGGTGATGGCGAGCTCAGGGCGCGCGGCCTTCATTTTTTCGCAGATGTCGATGAACTTCTGCTGCTTGTAAGGCCGCCGCATGGCTTGGAGGATGCGATCACTTCCGCTCTGCATCGGAAAATGGATGTGGCTGCAGAGCTTCGGCAGGTAGGTGAAGGCGGCCACCAGGTCGTCTCGGTAGCCAATGGGATGGGGGCTGGTGAAGCGGATGCGCTCGATTCCCGGGACTTCGTGCACGGCCTCGAGGAGTTGCACAAACGGGGACTTGCCAGCGACTGTGGGAAACTCGGTCCGCCCGTAGAGATTGACGATTTGCCCCAGTAAGGTGACCTCCCGCACCCCTCGGCTGGCTAGACGATGGCATTCTTCCACGATTTCCGGGATGGGGCGGCTGCGCTCCCGGCCGCGGGTGTAGGGGACGATGCAGAAGGAGCACTTCATATTGCAGCCCTGCATGATGCTGACGAAGGCGGTGGCTTGCTGGGGCCGGAGCGAGTGGTCTCGAATGGTGGATTGGGAGCCTGGTTCTTCGTCGAGATCAGCAATGGCGAAGCGGAGATCGTCCATTTCCTGCTCCTCCCGCGCCTTCACGATGGTGTCGACATGTTCGAAGACGCGGTGGTATTTCTGGGTCCCCACCACTAGGTCGAGGTGAGGAATGGTCCCGAAGAGTTCAGACCCGCGCGACTGGGCCATGCAGCCCATGAAGCCGTAGACGAGGTGAGGGCGCTTGCGGCGGTGCTTGCCCATCATGCCCATTTTCCCGATGGCTTTTTGCTCTGCTTGATCGCGCACCGAGCAGGTGTTCACGAGGATGACATCGGCATCGTCTTCCCGGCCGGTCAGGGTGTAGCCCCGCTCCAAGAACATCTGCCCGACTTGCTCGGAGTCCCGCTCGTTCATCTGGCAGCCGTAGGTTTTGATGAAGACGGAAGGCATGGGGGAGAAGGGAGCGTCGGCAGGGTGGGAAGGACGAATGGGGAGTATAGCGAGTTCCGATGACTTTTCGAGTTTTGATTCGCTGGGGATGCGGGAGCTGAAAATCGAAATTCTGGAATTGCTAAAAACAGGAGGATTGGTTAGAACCCTTTCGCCATGGGCAACGATATTTATCTCCGAACGGCTGCGGTTTCTCTAATCGTGGCTGTCTGCGCCATCGCTCCCGCTCTCTGGGGAATTTACCAGCGCGTGGATCAGCTTCGTTTGGCGGAGGAGGAGCATTTGGCGATGACGAAGCTCAATGCCCTGGGCTTGGCGCGGGGGCTGGCGGTCGAGGATCAGGAGATGCAGGTTTTGGTCGAGGGACTTTCCTCGGCTTTTCAGGGGAAACCCGATTTGCGAGCTGGCCTGGCCGAGGCGGGGTCGGGGGAGGCCATGGCCAAGGCGCTGGAGGGTTTCCTGCCTGTGATGGAGCATTATGACCAGCTGGGTGCCATGGTCCGGATGGATTACCTGCCCTTTGATCTTTGCTTTGCCACGATCGATTTTCCGGAGGCTTTCTGGAAGGGTTCAGAGAATTTTCGTCGCTTTGTCAAAGAGCATTGGCGAGGCGAGGGCCAAGCGGAGCTGGACCTCTGGCGGGAGATGGAGTTTCTCCGCGAGGCCTACGCCGAGGAGTGGGTCCGGATCGCTTCCGAGCGGGGCAAGGCTGCTTCCTCGGAGTAGGGGCTCGGGACGAAGGAAGCCGCTGTGGAAGCCGCCCTGGAGGCCGCCGGGGCCCATCGTGCCACCTTGGCAGGCTCGCTTGGTCTGTGGTAGGGTCGGGGGTGGAGGATGCGATCGACCGATTCTTGCTGCATTTGGCGACCGAACGGGGGCTTTCGGAGAATTATCAACTCGGGGTGCGGCGGGTGTTGGAGCGGGTGGCGGAGCGGTCGAGCGAGCGGGATTGGGCGGCTGTCTCTCTGCGGGAGTTGACGGAGTATCTCAGCGCACGACGCCAGGGTGGCCTGGCGGCTTCGAGTCTTCGTCTGGAAGTCATTGCGCTGAAGATTTTTTTCCGTTGGCTGGCTGGGCGGGGTGAGGTGCCGCGTGATTGGGGGGAGGATTTGCAGTCGCCTCGGGGTGAGAAGTCCCTGCCGGAGACCTGGAATGAGCAGGAGGTGAGGCGGCTTTTGGAATCGATCGATCTCGGCCGGGCCCTTGGTCGGCGGGATCGGGCCATTTTGGAGCTGCTTTATGCCAGCGGTCTCCGGGTTTCGGAGCTGGTGGGCTTGCGCTTGGAACGGGTGGATTCCGAAAATGGGGTCTTGCGGGTGACCGGGAAGGGGAACAAGACCCGCTTGGTGCCCGTCGGGCAGCGCGCCCTGCAAGCCTTGCAAGACTACCTGAGCCAAGAACGCCCTCACTTGGTCAGCCCGAAGTCTGGGGCGGAGGTGTTTCTTTCCCACCGCGGGCGGAGGCTCACGACCCAGCGGATTTGGCAGATTCTCCGGGAACGAGCCAAGGGGGCCGGCCTGGAAGGCAAGGCCTACCCCCATTTGCTCCGACATAGTTTTGCGACCCATCTTTTAGGCAACGGGGCCGATTTGCGGGTCATCCAAGAGATGCTCGGCCATGCGGATATCGCCACGACCCAGATTTACACTCATGTGGACCAGCGACGTCTGAAAGGCGTGCATGAGCGTTTTCACCCGCGCGGGTAGCTTCGTCTTGGCTGACGGTGAGGAGAGACGCTCCTTGGTTTCGGCCAAGGTCAACCCGAGCTCGGTCTACCCATTCCTCCGGCAGCTGGGGGTCATTCGTCGATGATGTAGGTGTAGCGGCCTTTGTTGGTGAGGCGGAAGATGCCTTGGCTCAGGTTGCCATCGTCCAGCATGGCGTCCAGTCGAGTCAGCACCTCGAGGCTGGCGGTGGTGCCGAAGAGGGAGATCCCCGCGTAGTCGTGATTGTCGGGTCCCTCCCAATTGTATTGCCCGCTGATGGGGACCTTTTTCACAAAAGAGCCCTCGCTGAGGTATTGCTCAATGTTGAGGCCGTTGGGGAGGACGTTGTGGGAGTCGAGGGGGTAGCTGCCCTCCTGGATGCGGTAAGTCCGGATGGCCTGGGCGAAGTTTTTCAAGTCGCTGGCGGTGGCGGCGATTTGAGTCGTTTCGCTCAAGGAGCTGATTTTCGGGATGGCGATGGCCGAGACAATGCCAATCACAGCGATCACGACGAGCATTTCCACGAGGGAGAAGCCCGACCGGCTCGCGGGAGACGCGCGACTGGACAGAGACAAGGACGAGCGATGAATCTTCTCAAAAGTATAGAGAGAGAGGGGGTCGGGTGGCAATGAAAAAGCGCGGAGGGGCCGTGGCCCGCTCCGCGCTTGGGGTGGGAGACTTGGTATTACCAGGCGAGCTGAATTCCGGCCACCCATTCGCCCCGGCTGCCCAGCTGGGGGCCATCAAGGTCTTGCCAGACGGGGTGGAGGTATTCCAGCCCAAAGCGCAGGCCGGTGCGGGCTTGATAGAGGTTGAGGCCAGCTGCCAGGTCCACTCGGTCGCCTCCACGAAGGTCGGGCCGGGTGGTGGGAACGGGCAAGGGCAAGAGCTGGGGGTCGCGACCTCTAATGTTTTCCCAGCGGCTGTATTTGACTCGCAAGCTTGCGCTGAGCCAGGGGGCAAGTTGGCGGGCCAGCCAAGCGGTGGCCTCGGCGCGGTTGCCCGGACGGTAGTCTTCCTGGTTTTTTTGGAGGAAGAATTGGTAACTGCCTTGGGCCCCGCCCGACCAGGCGCCGCTTTGGACAAGGTAAGTGAGTGAGGGCTGGAGGCCCCAGCTCCCGAAGCCTGACTGCATGGGGTAGGGCAGGCGCGTCTCTCCCGGTCCAGGCACAAAGTCTGTCTGGTCTGTTTTGCCAGTGGGGAGGATGAGCTGGAGGCCGCCGTGGACTTTTTGGCCTCGGAGGTCGAGCAGGTCATAAAGGAGGCCCAGGCTGGCATCGCCAAAGCCTTCTGAGGCGGTCGTGAAGGTCCGGGGCGCTCCTAGCGCGGGGCTGCGGAGGTGGTCCATTTCCAGAAGGACGTAAGGCACCATGGCGAGGAGGGTGAGGTCCTCGGTGGGGGCGAACATGGCTCCCAGCATGTGCATGGTCATGGTCATTTCGGTGGGCGTGACGAGGAAGCCTTGTCCGCCCAACGCGGTCGGCGTGATGACTTGACGGTCGGAGACCTGATCGCTGCCCACGAAGTTGCCCCCCATTGACATGTGCATGACCCGGTAGGAGAGCATGAATTGGCCGGCGCTGTGGGTGTGGTCCCGCATGACGCCGATGGGGGCATGCCCATCCGGGCGGAGAGAGGTCCAGGCCGAGGGAGTGGAAGGGGAAGTCGGTTCCCCGGCCGGAAGCCCGGAAACGATGGTGAGAAAGAAAATGCTAAAAAAGGTGGATTTCATGAATTTGGAGAAGCCGTGGAAAGAAGAGTGGACGGCGCGCAGACACGGCGAAGCCTGAGCGCATCGCTAGAGAAACGGGGTCTAGGCGCCAAGGCCTAGGAGGAAGTGGCCAACGAGAGAGACTCCGGTGGGGGAGTGGGCGGATGGCTTTTCAAGGAGTGCCAAGGGCCTTGGCAGAAACGCTCCCAGTTTTCGAGCCCGGCGGGAGACGGGCGGGGGGAGAGAAGAAGGCTATGAAGGTTGTAAGGGGAGAGAAGCACCCGGGGTTCTGGCGGGCTGGGCGGGGACGAGGGCGCTTTTTCTGGGGGACTTTCGGCAAGCGCGGCGCAGAGCGAGCAAGGCCGCTGGCCGCTGAAGGTTTCGGTGACCCCTGCCACGACGCCTTTCTCACTGGAATAGCGCAGCAACATGCCGGACCAGGCCACCGCCTGGAGAAGGCCAGGCGCGCCCAAACCGAGGGCCAAGCCGATTGGCAAGTAGAGGAGAAGAGCCGCTTTACCCAAACGCATCCTTCACTCCTTTCTCATGACCCACGCCATGACCCATTCCCGATCGGCCTCGCTGAGGTTTTCTTGGCCGAGGGTCATGCGTTTTCCCCATTGGTCCACCACGATGACTTGGCCTCCGGCTAGCTCGACCGGTTTGGCGAAGAGGGTTTTGCCTTGTCGGCTGGTCCAACGCCGGTAGCCATAATCATCCAAGAGGTCTCGCCGCCGAGCGAGTTCCGCTTCGACCCCGCGGACGGCGGCTAAGAGCTCGGTCCGGTAGCTTTCCGAGCGACTCTTCGAGTATCCGCTTTTGCGTCGAGGAGCCTGGCCGTCCGGGGAGACCACCACGGTGGTGGGAAAGGCCCGCACGCCGAGGCTTTCCTGAAGGGTTTCGTAGTATTCGCTTTTGCGGGTGGTCCCGTCCGCGAAGTCGATCTTGACGGGGACGACCCGGTGGGCCACTCCGCGGGCGAAGTCGGGATCATTGAAAACTTCATTTTCCAAGTCCTGGCCCCGCGGGCTAGCCACGCTGTGCGTGAAGAAAAAGAGGAGCGGTTTCCCGATGGAGCGGGCCTCTTCCAAGGCTTCGGATGCGCTCCGACGCCATTCCGTGCTGAGGCTGGGGGCGCTGGCTGGGGCTGGAAAGCCGCCCCGGCCGAAGCCTTCGGTCGGCAGCCCGTTCCCTGGGGTCCAAGGATCGCCCCCGGGCGGAGGGGCGGGGCCGGTCGGCATTTCCCAGTCGTCGAGCCCCTCGGGCAGGGTGGTCGGCAGCCGACTGCCCGCGAGGGCCGAGGCATCGAGGGTGCCATCTGGGATGGGGGGAAGGGCGCTTTCGTTGGGGACGGCCCCCTCGGCCGCGGCAGCCGGGTCTTCCGGCAGGGGACCACAGGCTGGCAGGAGCGCGACTGGCACGATGAGGATCCAAGGCCATTTCTGCATGCACCCGGAGTGTGCATGAAAATGGCGAGGAACGAAAGGGAATCTCGGGCGAAGCAGTCTGCTGGGGAGGTGGTGGGGTCGGCGGATGGGCTCGGCGTTGACTTCTGATGGGGAGCTTTTACAGAACCGACTTCGGTCCATGAAAGCGCTTTCTCTTTTCCTCACTTTGCTCGTCGTCTTCGGAGGAATGCCTTTCGCCCTGGCGGCGGGCGGGGGACAGGGGGAGGCGCACGGCGAGAAGAGCTTTCAAATTCCTCGGACGGTTTCGGAGTATGAGCACGATCGGGAGGCTGGGGTCTGGCAGAAGATTTCCGAGCGGGCGGCCCAGGATCCTTTCAATGTGGTGGCGACGGTCATTTTCCTCTGTGCCATTCTGCACACCTTTGCGGCGGGGGCCATTACCAAGCTGGCTCACAAGGCCCAGCATGCCCATGAGGAGCGGATGGTGGCGGCCAAGCGAAGGGCTCAGGACAAGCCGCAGGCGGGGGCGGTCGACGATGTCAGTTTCAAGGCGGTGGCGCTCCATTACCTGGGGGAGGTGGAGGCGATTTTCGGGATTTGGCTGATCCCGCTGGCGGCGGCCTATGTGTCTTTTTTTGGCTGGCAACCCTTCACCAGTTTCATTGAGAGTGTTCACTACACGGAGCCGGTTTTTGTGGTGGTGATTATGGCGATCTCCGCCTCGCGCCCGGTCATCCGTTTCGCCGAGCAGCTGATGGAGAGGGTGGCCAAGCTTTTTGGGGGGAGCGTGGCGGCTTGGTGGTTCACCATTCTCACGATCGGTCCGGTTTTGGGTTCCTTCATTACGGAACCGGCCGCTATGACGATCTGCGCGCTCCTGCTGAGCAAAAAGTTCTATGAGCTGGAGCCCAAGCCCAAGTTTGCCTACGCCACGCTCGGGCTGCTCTTTGTGAATATCTCGGTGGGCGGGACGTTGACGCATTTCGCCGCTCCCCCGGTCTTGATGGTGGTGAGCCCTTGGGACTGGGACATGGCCTACATGTTCCGGAATTTCGGGGTCTGGGCGGTGGGGGGCATTCTCATTGCGAATGTGGCCTACTATTCTTGTTTTCGGAAGCAGTTCGCCGATCTGGTCGATCGCCAGACGGGCGGGAGTGAGAGTGGGGTGGAGACTTGGGAAGATCGGCGAGATGGCATTCCGCTCTCGGTGACGATCGTGCATCTGGTCCTGTTGGCTTGGACGGTTTTCAATGTCCACAACGTGCCCCTTTTCATGTTCGGTTTGCTGGTGTTCATCGCGTTTGTCTGGGCCACGGAGCACCACCAGAATCCCATCAAGCTGCGCACCCCCATGCTGGTGGGGTTTTTCCTGGCGGCGCTCGTGACGCATGGGAAGTTTCAGGGTTGGTGGATCGATCCCATTCTCTCGGCTCTCGATGCCGTGCCGCTCATGATCGGGGCGACGGTTCTGACGGCCTTCAATGACAATGCTGCCATCACCTTTCTCGCGACGCAGGTGCCAGGCTTGAGCGAGATCGCGAAACAAGCGGTGGTGGCGGGCGCGGTGACTGGAGGAGGCTTGACGGTGATTGCGAATGCGCCCAATCCAGCCGGGCAGTCCATCCTGCAGAAGCACTTCAAGGGGGGCGTCTCGCCCATGGGCTTGCTCCTGGGAGCGCTCGTCCCGACTGTCATCATGGGGATGATCTTGATGATTCCCCGGATGCTGGGAATTGGGTAGAGCGCTTGCCTTTTCCACCAGTGCGCGAGAGAGGTCGAGTATGTTCACAGGCATTGTGGAGGCGACGGGGCAGGTCACGGTGGTGGAGCCTTTCGAGGGCGGTGTCCGTCTGCGGCTAACCAGCGAGGGGCTCCCCTTGGCCGAGCTTTCTCTGGGAGAGAGTGTCGCCATCAACGGCTGCTGTCTCACGGTGGTGGAGAGAGAGCGGGGCGAGGTGGCTTTCGATCTTTTGGAGGAGACGCGCAAGGTGACCAGTTTGGGCGAGTTGGCGGAAGGCGATGAGGTGAATCTCGAGCGAGCCCTTCCTGCCAATGGGCGCTTGAGCGGGCATTTTGTGCAAGGGCATGTCGATTCCAAGGCCGAGGTGCTGGACCTCTCCCAGCAGGGCAGCGATCATCGCTTAGAGATCGCCTTGGCCGAGAGGGAGCGGGCTCTCGTGATTCCGCGCGGGTCGATCGCTATTGACGGGATTAGTTTGACGGCGGCCGAGCTGACGGGGCGCTCGCTGGTCTGCTGGATCATCCCGCATACCTTTGCTGAAACCAATCTGCACACTCGTCGCCCGGGGGACTTCGTGAATCTAGAGTTCGATCTCATCGGGAAATATGTCCGCAATTTCGCGGCGGCTCCGAGTGATACCAAATCCAAGAAACCTTTGGACGATAGGATGTGATGGGGTTGGTAATTCAAGCAGCCTGTGGCTGCGGGAAGAGGCGGGGCGGGCGTCCTTTGGCTTGTGGCGGCGTTGGTCGGGTCAGGCAGGACCGCGGTCCAGCCTGACCACTCCCGCCTTGCCAGAAACCAAAAACCGCTCCGCTATCGTCCAAATCTTTCTTGGATTTGGTATCAGTAGAAGTCGATCCGCAGACCAGCCGAGCGCCATTTGCTGAGGAAGTCTTCGGCGAAAGCCTCGAGGGTTTGGCCTCCGAGGAGGATTTCCTGCCGGGCCTTGCGTTCGGCCGTCTTGTTCTCGAGGGCGGCTAGGTAAGCCTGGAGTGAGCTGCCTTTTTCGTCCCCTTCCAAGTGGGCGAAGTACAGGAATAGGAGCAAGCCCATGGCGTAGTGCTCGAGGGAGTTGGCGCTGTTGTAGAAGGTCAGGGGCGACATTTCGAGGAGGAGATGGACCTGGGGCAGCTTGGGATTGCGGTCGTCCACGCCGCGTCGCTCTTCGAGGTAGCTTTTCGCTTGGCGGGTTTTGTTGGTGAAACTGAAGCGCGCGTTCCGGTAGTCGGTGGAAGCGATGTAGTCGGCCAAGCCTTCGATGAGCCAGGTCGGCCAGCCCCGCTGGCGGTTGGTCACTTGGTGGACGATTTCGTGGATCAGGGTGTGGCTTTCTTCTCCGGCATCGAGAACGAATCTCCGCCCCACTTCACGAACGCCCAGGTTTTCCAAGGGGATCATGATGAGCTTTTCGCGGCCCAGATACACTCCGGCGCTCCCCTCGGGTCCCCCGGCAGCGAAGTAGCCGGCGCGGTCCCGGAAGAGGCGGGTGGTGAAGTAGTCCCGCCCTGGTTCGGGGGCGATGGGGAGTGCCAGGGGGAGGGCGGCGATGGCTTGGCGGGTGGTTTCAAAGATCCGGGAGAATTCTCGCACGATGCTGGCGGAGAGGGCGGCCTCGCTCTGGAATTCGAAGTGGGGCGTCCGGTAAAGGTAGAATCCCGATTCGTCTTGTCCGAGTTCTTCGACTGGGATGTCGAGTTCGCCCCGGACTTCGCTCGGCCAAGGGGTGCCGAAGTCAGCTCCGCGAAGTTTGGCAGCGCCTTGGGAGGGGGAGGGGAGGCGGTCTTTGGCGCCTGGGTCGAGCGATTGCAGATACTGGAGGTCTTCATCGCTGAGAAGCGCGAGCGGGACCGGCACCGTTTTGCCAGAGTCGTCCAGCCGGAGCAGGATGCGGTCGGTCTGCTGTTCGATGAGTTCGCCTTCGAGTTGGCGTCCTTGGCGATCGGTCCAAGTGCGAGCGCTGCCGGTGCCCAAGCCAAGCGCCAGCAGCCAGAGCGTCCAAGCGGCGTTTCGGGGCATGCCCCACCATGGCGAAGCGCCTGAGGGGAGGCAAGGCCTTCTTCCCGAGTTGCGTCGTCCCGGGAGCTTCTCTATTCTGAAACCGATGGCGTCTGACTCTTTCGTCCACCTTCACCTCCACACGGTGTATTCCCTGCTGGACGGTTCCATCCGGACGGAGCCTCTCATGGAGCGGACGGCCGAACTCGGGATGCCCGGAGTGGCCATGACCGACCACGGGGTGCTCTACGGCGCGGTCAATTTTTATCAAAAGGCCAAGCAACAGGAGGTGAACCCCATTTTGGGCTGCGAGGTCTATCTGGCACCGGGCTCCATGCACGAGCGCAAGAAGATGGCCGGTCGGCCCAACGCCCATCACTTGACGCTTCTAGCCGAAAACGAGGTCGGCTACGCCAATCTCATGAAGTTGGTGACCCGGGCCCACCTCGAGGGCCAGTATTACAAGCCTCGCGTCGATAAGGAACTTTTGGCGACCTTTTCTGAGGGCATCCTCTGCCTGACCGGCTGCCTCAATGGGGAGGTCAATTATTTCTTGGCGCAGGACCAAGTGGACTTGGCGCGCGAGAGCCTGCGGAGCTTCGTGAAAATCTACGGTCGGGATCATCTCTACGTCGAACTCCAGAACCACGGACTAGAGGCGCAGACCAAGTGCAATGAGTGGCTTCTGCAATTTTGTGAGGACGAGAAACTCAAGCCGGTGGCCACCAACGATGTGCATTACCTGCGCGCTGAGGATCACGAGGCGCACGATGTCATGATCTGCATCGGCACGGGTTCGCAAATCTACGACGAGAATCGGATGCGCTATCCGGACTCGATGTATTTCAAGACGGCCGAGGAGATGCGGAGTCTCTTCGCGCATTGCCCGCAGGCCTGCGATGCTACGCTCGAGATCGCCGAGCGCTGTCGGGTGGAGATGAAGCTGGATGCCACGAGCATCGCCCGATACCCCAAGTTCAAAGCGCCAGATGGAGGCAGCCCGGAGGCCTATTTCCGCCGGATTTGCCAGGAGGGTCTCGTGTGGCGTTACGGAGAGGAGCGGGCGAGAGAGCGGGAACTGCAAGAGCGGCTGGAACTGGAGATTTCGACCATGGAGGCGAAGGGCTTTGTTTCTTATTTCCTGATCGTGCGCGACTTCATCCAGTGGGCGCGTGATCATCAGGTGCCGGTGGGCCCTGGGCGGGGTTCGGCGGCGGGCTCGCTCGTGGCCTACGCGCTGGCCATCACGGATCTTTGTCCCATTCGCTTTGGCCTGATTTTCGAGCGCTTTCTCAATCCGGAACGAGTCAGCCCGCCGGATATTGATATCGACTTCTGCCAAACGCGTCGGCCGGAAGTCATCGAGTACGTCCGAAACAAATACGGCGAGCGGGCTGTCTCCCACATCATCACTTATGGCACCCTCGGGGCCAAGAGTGTCGTCCGGGATGTCGGTCGCGTGCTGGGCTGGAGCTACGGCGAGGCGGACCAACTGGCCAAAATGGTCCCGACCGAGTTGGGCATTACTTTGAAAAAAGCGGTTGAGAAAAACCAAGAACTTCGGGAGCGCTTGGGCTCGGACGCGAGGGCTGAGGAACTCTGGCGTTACGCGAGCTTTCTCGAAGGGCTGACTCGCGGAGTAGGCATCCACGCGGCCGGGGTGGTCATTGCCGACTTCGATCTGGACGAAGTTTGTCCTCTCACGCGAGGCAATGAAGACGAGGTGGTGAGCCAATTCGACATGGGAGCGATCACCGATCTCGGCCTCCTCAAGATGGATTTCCTCGGGCTCAAAACGCTGACCGTGATCCAGGACGCGCTCTGCCTGGTAGCGCGGAGGGAGCCAGAGTTTGATTTGGACGCCGTGGGTCTGGATGATTTGGCCACTTTCGAACTGATGCAGCGGGGGGAAACCAGTGCGGTCTTCCAGTTGGAGTCCGGAGGCATGGCCAATACCTGCAAGCAATTGGGCCCGGACAGGATTGAAGACATCATCGCCCTCCTGGCGCTCTATCGCCCTGGCCCCATGGACCTGATCCCGGACTACATTGCCCGGAAAAAAGGCCACCAAAAAGTGGAGTATCTCCATCCGCTCTTGGAAGAGGTCAGCCAGGAGACCTACGGCATTCTCATTTATCAGGAGCAGGTGCAAAAAGCGGCCAACTTGCTGGCGGGCTACTCCCTGGGCGAGGCCGACCTCCTCCGCCGCGCCATGGGCAAAAAGAAGATCTCGGAGATGGTCAAGCAGCGAGCCAAGTTCGTGCAGGGCTGCCAAGAGGTGAATGAGATACCCAAGCGGAAAGCCAATGAGATCTTCGACCTGTTGGAGAAGTTTGCCGGCTATGGTTTCAACAAATCGCACTCCGCCGCTTATGGACTCATCAGCTACCAGACGGGGTATCTGAAAGCGAATTACCCAGTGGAGTTCATGGCGGCGGTCCTCTCAAATGAGATCAACAACACGGACAAGATTTCCAGCTTCGTGAGCGAGTGCAAACGAATGGGAATCGAAATTCGCCCGCCGCATATCAATCGCAGTGGGGTCGATTTCCAGCCGGATGGTGATCCTGGTCGAGGAGAGCTGGCCATCCGCTATGGCTTGGCGGCCATCAAGAATGTGGGAGGCGCGGCCATGGAGACCGCCCTGGCTGAGCGCCAGGCGCAGGGCGATTACAAATCGCTCGAGGACTTCGCCAATCGGCTCGATTCGAAGGTCGTGAATCGCAAGATTTTGGAAAGCCTCATCCGGGCGGGGGCCTTTGATTGGACCGGGGAGAGGCGGGAGTCCATGTTTGCTCGGCTGGAGGGCGTCTTGGCTTCCTCGGCCAGCGCGCAGCGGGATCGAGTCAGCGGGCAGGAAAGCCTCTTCGATGCCTTCGAATTGAGTGCGGCCGCGCCGGCCCCGAGGAGTGAAGGGAGGCTAGCCGTGCCAGCCTGGCCCAAGGAAAAAAAGCTGGCCGACGAGAAGGAACTGCTGGGGTTTTACATCACGGGGCACCCGCTCGACTCCTTCAGCGGGGCCATTCGCAAGGGCGAGTACTTCCACTTTGGGGAGCTGGACGAGCTGGAAGAAGGCCGAAAGCGCTACGCTTTTGTCTGCTCGATTTCCGAGATGCAAACCCGCTATTCGAGGGACAACAAGCCTTTTGCCATCCTGACTTGCGAGGACTTTCACGGTCGGGTGGAGGTCATGGTGTGGGACGAAAAATTCACCAAACACCAAGACCTCTTGGCGGCAGGAAAGGTGGTGGCGATGAAAGCCACCGTGCGCTTTGATGATCGCACCGAGAGCAAGCGCCTCTCGGCCGTGGAATTCAGGGAGGTGCAGCCCGAATCTCTTGGCCAGCTCATCGAAATTGCCGTTCCGCTGGAAGCCGTCTCGCAAGCGGCGCTCTCCGAGCTGAAATCACTCTTGAAACGGCATCCGGGAGACCAACCGGTGGATCTGCTGTTCGAGTCCCTCAGGGGAGATTTGCGAATCGAAATCGGAAAAAAACTCTGGGTGCAAGGGGGAGCCGACTTCGAAAGAGCCGTGGAAAACTGGACCCAAGGCCTGCTGAGCCAGGCAACCGCCTTGGCTTCCTAGAAGAAACATTTTTGTCACTTCGTTCATTTTTTATTGAACAAAGTGGCTTTTTAAGATTCTCTTGTTTTCATGGTCAGCGCCAAAATGGAAACGCCTGACGACCTCAGTGCCCTGGAGGTCGAAGTGATTGACCTCTTCGTGGGCGGGGTGCGGGCCTTGGGTTTGCCGAAGTCGATTGGGGAAATTTACGGGCTACTCTACGTTTCCCCCGAGCCCTTGCATTTGGATCGCCTGATTCAACGCTTGAGAATCAGTCGGGGATCGGCCAGCCAAGGGGTGCGATTCTTGAGAAATTTGGGAGCCATTCAGACCAATTACATCCCCGGAGACCGCCGGGATCATTATGTGGCGGTGGCAGAGCTCAAAAAATTGGTTTCAGGCTTTCTCGAGTCAGAGATCCAGCCTCATCTTTTGAGTGGCAAAGAGCGGCTGCATCATTTGGGGAGGACGCTTACCAAAAACAAGGGGGATCGCGAGACGGCGGCTTTCCTGAAAGGCCGCGTCGATCAACTTCGCAAATGGCATCGTTGGGCGAACCAAGTGGTGCCCATGGTGAAAGGGTTTTTGGGCTAGAAGTCATGGTACGAGATAACTTACGAGAACCTGAGGAAAGCCCGCAGCGGTGGTATTGTGTGAAAGCAAAACCCAAGTCGGAGCACTTGGCAGCGGCCTTTCTTCGGCGGGCTTTGTCCTTGGAGGCCTTTTGTCCGCGCATCCGCTACGAGAAGAGCACGGTGCGGGGGAAGCGGTGGTTCGCTGAGGCGATGTTCCCGGGTTACCTCTTCGCTCGCTTCGATCTCGCGGAGAGCCGCCGGGCGGTGCAGTATGGTCAAGGGGTGGCCGGGTTGGTCCATTTTGGTGATGAGATCCCGGAGCTCTCCGACTACGACATCGATTATCTCCGTTCTGAATTGGGTGAGAAAGACCTGGTAGAACTTCCCACCCATTTCGAAGAAGGGGAAGAAGTCCAGATCACCGATGGAGTCTTCTTGGGCATCCAAGTGCTGATCACCCAAGTCCTGCCATCTCACGAGAGACTTCGTGTGCTCATGGAATGGTTGGGGGAAGAGCGAGAAGTGGAGGTCGACTTCGATAAAGTAAGTCGCGTGGACCATCCCGCTGAGCGAATATCTTTCCTTGCGGGCAAGGAAAGATGATCGACACTCCGTAATTACTGGAATGCTCACGCATCCGGAACGCCCTTTCGGTCTTGCTCCAACAGCCCCAGCAAAAGTCCGAGGGCGGCAGCATGTCCCAAGCGTAGTGATGGAGATAGGGTGCGGGGGTCGCCCTGAATAAGATGTTTACCGAACCAGCTTTTTTGATTCCTCTGGGCGTGGCATTGATTGCCTTCGGCGGTTGGATTTTCTTTTACGTGAAAATGCAGCCTCCCCGTTTTCGCCCGAGGGTTGGACAAATCGCGACACTCGGAATGGTCGCGATTGTGGCCTCTGGAGCGATCTCCTTTGGTTTGGCGACCTTGCTTCTGGAGGGAAATGGGGTGGTCAATGCTGCGAAAAAAGCGAGGCCGGAACGTTCCTTTGGGAATGATGGAGTAGAAGTCCGAGCAGGGGCACGCCTTCAAAAGAGAGAGGGCGATGAAGACTCGGGTGCCTCCTTTGGCAACTGAGTCAAAGCGCTCTCGAAACGAAGACCATGGCTGTCCCTCTTTTTGATGCCCGCCAGCAGAATGCGCTTCTCCGGTCGGAGATCAGCGAAGCGATGAGTCGCGTGGTTGAAAGTGGAAGATTCATCTTGGGGGAAGAGGTCGAAGCGTTTGAGAAAGAGTGCGCGGACTACATTGGAGTCAAGCATGCTGTCGGCGTCAGTTCGGGGACCGACGCCATTTTGGCGGCGCTCATGGCCCTGGATATCGGTCCTGGTGATGAAGTGATTTGTCCGGCCTTCACCTTTTTTTCCACCGCGGGTTGTGTGGCTCGTTTGGGAGCGACTCCGGTTTTCGCAGACGTTTCACCGGAGTCATTTAACGTCACTGCAGCCAGCCTAAGACCTCATTTCACCGAGCGGACCAAAGCGGTCATCCCGGTTCATCTATTCGGGCAAGCTTGCTCGATGAGGGAAATTGTCGCCCTCTGCCGTGAACATGAAGTGGCCCTCATCGAAGACGCAGCCCAAGCCATCGGAGCCACTTTCGAGGGCCAGCAAGTCGGAGGCTTCGGGGATCTGGGGGCCTTCAGCTTTTTCCCAACCAAAAATCTGGGTGGCTTTGGAGATGGGGGGCTAGTGACTACCAACGATGGCGACCTGGCGGCGAGACTTCGTCGACTCAGATTGCATGGCATGGAGCCCAAATATTACCATCAAGAAATCGGCGGAAACTTCCGGCTCGACCCCCTGCAAGCGGCTGTCTTACGGGTCAAGCTGGGGAGCCTGGATGACTACACTGAGCGTCGCAAAACCAACGCAAATTTTTACCATAAAAACCTCAGCCATTCAGCCACTTCGCGGCCTCCATCTAGAATACAAGGGCATGAGAACTCTATCGTTAGGGAGGAAGATGCCATCATCCTTCCGTCAGTTCATCCCGGATGCACGCCTGTCTGGAACCAATTTACCATCCGAATTCCTGGCAAAGGCAAGCGCGACCAACTGCGGGAGTTTCTGACAGGCCGAGGTATTGGTTGCGAAGTGTATTACCCGGTTCCTCTTCATCAACAGGAGTGTTTCCGAGGCGCTTCTCTTCCAGGAGTCTCACTTCCGGCTTCCGAACAGGTTGCGCGGGAGGTCCTAAGTCTTCCGATCTTTCCCGAGCTTACAGAGGAGATGCGCAGCGATGTTGTTGCGGTCTTACATGACTTTTCGGCAGGAGCTTTCTCATGAGTAGAAATGCTTCTACAAGGTCCCAAGAGAAACCCAAAAGGAGCTCATTATCGCTGCCAGAAACCGAGACGGTTCTCGGGCTAAACATTGCCAGAACGAACTACGCTGAAGCGGCTGAAATCGCTCTGAGGCGATCCGAAAACAAGGAAAAGCCTTTTTTGATTGCGGCGGCTAATACGCACCTCACGACGCTTGCTCGACATTCAAAGTCTTTTGGAGAAGCGATGAGAGAATTCGATCTCATTTGTCCTGATGGAATGCCATTGGTTTGGGCTCTGAATCAAGGGAAAAAAAGGGAGGAAAAGCTGAGGGATCGCGTCTATGGCCCGGAACTTATGTTGCGGGTTTTCCAAGCTTCGAATGCCCGGGGAAGTGACCGCCATTTCCTAATCGGCGGGCCAGAGGAAACTCTGGAATCGCTTCGGAGGTTCTTCGGAGAGCGCTATCCGAAAGCGCCTATCGTAGGGATGCATTGCCCACCATTCCGCAAATGGGACGAGGCAGATGATGCTGTTGTTTCTCGTTCGGTCGCTGAATCCAAAGCCAATGTGGTTTGGATTGGCTTAGGTTGCCCAAAGCAAGAGTTGTTATTGGCTCGCATCAAAAACCAATTGTCGCCTGCGGCCTATTTTGCGGTTGGAGCTGCGTTTGCTTTCCATGCAGGCCAGGTCCCTCAGGCACCTAGAGTGCTCCAAAGAGCAGGGCTGGAATGGGTGTTTCGCTTGTTGGTGGAACCTCGGCGCCTCGGGTCACGTTATTTGAAGTTCAACTTCCTGTTTTGTTATTATTACGTTCGTTCTCTGCTTTACTAATGGGGTGACATCGCTATGCCTAAGAGAATTTTGATTGCAGGAGCCGGCGGATTCATTGGTGGGCATCTCGTTGGTAAGTTGCTGAGTGATGGCAATGAAGTCATGGCAGTCGACAATAAATCCTTGGACAGGTGGTATCAGCGACATCAACGAGCAGAAAACAGGGTTCTTAATCTGGAGGAAAGGCAAGCGTGTTTCCACGCAGCAGAGGGCTGCCAAGAAATATATAACCTAGCCTGCAATATGGGCGGAATGGGTTTCATTGAGAACAATCGCGCTCTTTGCATGTTGAGCGTTCTTATCAATACCCACCTGCTCATGGCGGCTAAGGATCATGGAATAGAGAAATATTTCTATGCTTCCAGCGCTTGTGTCTATCCGGATTACCGGCAGCAGGAGTCAGCGGTAACCGCGCTAAAGGAATCAGATGCTTATCCTGCCATGCCTGAGAATGGCTACGGATGGGAGAAGCTTTTTTCCGAGAGAATGTGTCGGCATTTTCAAGAAGACTTTGATCTTGAAGTTAGGATTGCTCGTCTTCATAACGTTTATGGTCCGTGGGGCACTTGGGATGGAGGTCGGGAAAAGGCCCCTGCCGCAATCTGCCGAAAAGTCCTAGAGTCAAAGGATTCAGGTCATGACGAGTTAATCATCTGGGGCGACGGGGAGCAGACACGCTCGTTCATGTATATAAATGATTGCCTAGAAGGAATTGCGAGGTTGATGAATTCCGCTCACTCGGAACCGATCAACCTCGGACGGAGCGAATTAGTGACAATCAACCGCCTGGTGGACCTCGTTGAAGAAGTCGCAGGTATCAGAGTGGAGCGACGATATCAGCTGGATGCCCCACAGGGTGTTCGTGGTCGCAATAGCGACAATCAAGAAATTCTATCTGTTCTTGGCTGGCAGCCCGAGATCGACCTCCGTTCTGGTATTGATCCTACCTATATCTGGATTGAAGAGCAATTTCAGCGAAGGAAGAATGGGGCAAGTATTGTTCTGTGACTGAAGATAAGCAGCTCTACCAGGACCCCGATCCTAGGATCAATGTTCTCGGAGTGCGGGTATGTGTTCTAACGCTCGATACGACTGCGGATAAGGTCTTTAAAGCGCTGGATGAAGAACGTCGGGGATATGTTACCGTGACGGGAGTGCATGGAATTGTGGAGTCCCTAGATGATCAAGACCTTCTGGAAATTCACAATCGCTCTTTCCTAACAACCCCGGATGGAATGCCGCTTGTCTGGCTCGGAAAGGCTAAGGGTTTCAGCAGTCAAATGGAACGGGTCTACGGCCCCGACCTAATGTGGAGACTTTTGAGTGATAGCCGAATGGCTTCTTGGAAGCAATTTTTGTTTGGCGGAGCTCTGGGTGTGCCGGAGCTCTTAGCGGAAACGATTTCCCGTCGATTTCCATCGATTGATGTGGTGGGGTCGAATAGCCCACCCTTTCGAGCGCTCACGGATCGCGAAGAACTCGAGCTCGTCGACGGATTCAGAACCCTTGGGGTGAATATCCTTTGGGTTGGTCTGAGCACACCAAAGCAAGAACGCTTTATGCGTGGTTTTCTTTCCCGTCATGCTGCAAAACTACCGAAGCCTTTTATTTGCTTTGGGGTGGGTGCGGCATTTGATATTCACACAGGGCAAACGCGACAGGCACCTCGCTGGATACAAAAAGCAGGGTTGGAGTTTATGTTTCGGGCTTTGATTGAACCGAGGAGGTTGCTGCCTCGCTATGCAAAGATTGTTCCACGGTTTTTGGGGGAGCTGATAATAAGGGGAATCCGCAAAGAAGGCCTCAAGAGTTGATCAGAGGGAGCCTCGAGAAAGCCTAGTGTAGACACTGATTGAAGCATCGCCTGTATCTTAAGAGTTCGCTCTGGCTAGCAATCGAGAAGGTGTTCATGCTTCTCAAAGGCCTTATCTTTGCCTACTTGCTTGCTCGTTTGGTGGGTCCAGAGGGCTTCGGAGAATACTATGTGGGGCTAAGCTTGGTCGGCGTTGCTGGAGCCATTGTCGCGATGGGGCTGGATCCAGTTCTACAACGAGAGCTAGCTGCGCTTCCCACAGGATCTCTTCGTGCAGCTTTCCATGCTGGAGCTCTGATTCGCTTGAGTGTTTGGCTAGGGCTTCTACCCGTCTTGTGGGTCGCGCTCCATTCAGGCGTGCTGTCCGACGTGCCGGTTGAGCTAGTCCTGTGCCTTTATCTCTCGCAGTTGGCTATTGTAGTCGGGATCACTCAAATCGACCTTCGGTTTCAAGGATTTGGGGTTGTCATCGCCAAATCCACTGTCCTAGCTGGAGCCTGCGCATTGCTTGGTATTGTTGTCGGATTCGCCTTTGAATTCGGGCTTCTCTACTTTGGATCGATTTACTCGGGTGAGCAGTTGCTGCGTGGTTTGCTCCTGAGGCGTGCGTCGAGAAACGAGGTCCAACAGGGGAATTTGGACGGGGTAGCCGATCTTGCGAAACGATTGCTCTTTCCTGGACTGCAGATGGCCGTTATCGCGGTCTTAGTCGCAATCTATGCCAGGGTCGATCAAGTCATGTTGGCTTCGATGCGAAGCGTTGAAGAGGCTGGACTCTATTCTGCTTCGGCCCGCCTACTGGAGCTCGGCGCGATGTTTCCAATTCTTTTGATTCACGGTGTTGGCCCGTTGCTGTATCAAGAAAACCGCAGTCGATCGGTGCCAGCAAAGCGGGCTTGGGCATTGTTCCTCAAGCTGGGTGGCTTTCTTCTTCTTTGGTCGATGATTGTCGTCATGTGCTATGCTGGATTCCCGGCCCCGCTTCTGAGGATGCTCTTTGGGGAGGAATTCGTCGCCGGATCGGTATTTTTGGCTTGGCTTGCTCCCTGTGTGCTCCCGCTCGTTCTCATTCCCCTTGTTTCCGTCATGGCAAATTCGACAGGCAGCGCGTTTTGCCTTATTGTGGGTTCAGTTGTTGGCTGCGCGACAAACGTGATTTTGAACCTGATTCTTATTCCTGAGCAGGGTGGAGTAGGCGCAGCAATCGCCTCCCTCATCTCTTACTTAATCGTGATTGTTCTCCAAGGCCTTTCGCTGTGGATGCACTACCGCAATAAGGTGCACGAATGCCGTGAAGAACAGAGCCATCCAAAGCGCTTGCCGATCGAGTTGTAAAAAGATCCTTGGCTTTTTCAGTGGAACTCAGTTACCCAATCAACAACAAATCCAAAAGTAAGCGCTCTTTTTTAATATATGTTAAGCCTACGAAAAAAGGGTCAGCTAATTTGGTTTCAGCATCTTCAAAAGTGTGCAGGATCTACAATTGTTAAGGTAGCGATCAACAATGGAGAGCGACTGTGCCAAAATCACGGAAATGGCAATCCGCTAACCCGCGACGGCCGAGTCATTCCTCTTTGGACCTTCAGCCGGAGTGAGCTTACCGAGTTTATCGATCACACGATAAGTGATGGGGTCACCTTTGTCGCTTGTGAAGAGGGGTCGCCGACTTTTGATGTGCTCTTTGAGGATGAAAGAGTCTACACGATTACCTCTCTTCGAGATCCGTATGAGCGCCTGGTGTCTGCTTACAATTTCGTCTCGAAACGTCGCCGACACCCAGCTCGCAGCCTTCTAGAATATATAAGATCAGAGGATAAGCTCTGGTCCTTTGAAAACTATTACACAAGATTGTTTTCAGGCGTGGGAATGAAGGAAACTGCTGTCGATCAGGAGGATTTCGAGAGGGCTGTAAATACGCTCAATACTTTCGATGCTGTTTCTCATGTTGGAAAATCGGGATGGCTTGAGCAGTTACGTGCTGAATGCGGATGGAGTAAAAGCCTTGCAAAGAAAGCTAATACGGCAAGACATTACCGCGGGAGTCGATATATTGCTTGGCAAATGCTCAGGGGAGATTTTTGGCCTCTAGTAACACGATTTACTAAGCTTGAGAAAGGAAGCGACGCAAAGCGAAGAGTGCTTTCTGTGCTCTTCGAACACGATATCAAACTTGTGAGCTTTGCCTATGATCTCACAAAATGCCGATGACTTTGGCATCAAGCAGCGTGTGATCGGATTGCCGAAGAGCGGCCTCTATAAAGAGTTGTGATAAATTTACTAAAAAAGTCTCGCTGAAAAGAGCAACCAAATCAGTCAATGCAAACATTCGCTGTTTCTTCCTCATTGTTCAGCTACACTTATAATAAAAAGCATTCGATTTCAAGATACTGAATCAATGAATTCTCGAGGGATTGCCGCGGTCATCATATTCGTTGGGGCGTTAATTGTCGCAATCAATTTGCTCAATAATGCATTCACGGCAGGGACGAGTGCAATTTCATATCTGGTAAAATGGGGAGGAATTGGCTTGGCAGCGATTTCTTTTATGAAACCGAGACTTGGCGTTCATATTGTTATCGCTGAAGCTTTTTTAACGGACTACCTCAAAAAGGTGGCGGTCTACTACGGGTCAGCGAGTCCGCTAACGATTATGGAGGTGATGATAGTGGTGATGCTCGCTTTGATCGCAACTTATCTGGGTCGGGTTGTCTCCTCGATAAATGGTTTTTCTAGCCCTGCTTCGTGGACAGAATGGTCGTTTTATATCGGAGGAGCGGTTATAGCGCTTTTAGTCGTTGCTGGTGGTATGTTGCGTGGTGACTTTTTTGGGGCGGTGCAGAACGGCTTTAATTCAGGCGTTTATCTAGGCGTTGGTGGGCTCATCTTCGGGCTTTTTAGGACGAGGGAGGCAGTTTTGAGGTTGATCAGGTTTCAGCTTCTATTCGCAGTCCTCTGGGGTGTGTGGGCGTTGAGGCAACACTATTTTGGGTTCACACACATTGAGTGGGAGTATGCAAAGACCGGTCTGTCGCCGGTAGCTACCGCACAAATGTTTATCCATACTTACGAAAGACCACGTGTTTTTGGGCTTGGATCCGGTCTTCCTAATTTCTTTGTTATGGCGCCTTTTGCGGCGCTTGCGATCTTATTGTTTCTAACAGAGAAAAATAAAAGGCTCTTATATGGATGTGCCGCCGCATTGATTTTATGGGCTGTTGTGGTAGCTAAAGGGAAGACTGGAATCATCGTTGCCATGCTTATCCCAGTTGCATTTATCTTTTTTCGGGCTAAGCTGGGAACAGTTGTTGCCTACATCGCGGGTGTGGGCTTTTTTGGGCTTTTAATAGGATTTGCCGGAACGTTGAGAAATAATTTAGCGGCAATTGATCAGACCTATCGCAAGGTTCTTGGTCTTGCACCGGAATGGTCAATTCAAACCTTCACACCTAGATTAGAAGGGTATTTGGAACTCAAAGATCCCAAAAACTGGTCTTTTTTTGGGATTGGAGAAGGTCGAAATCATGATGCTGTCACAGCAATACTGGTGCAGTATGGCGCGATCGGTATGGTGGGCCTGTTCATTATTATGTTCGCAACCGGATTCGCCTTTCATCACTCAATACTAACAATTAAAGATTCGAGTCATCGCAGTTTAGCTGCAATTTTTGGTGCAGCATTTTCTATCTCTATGGTTGCTGCGCTAATGTCAGGGTACGGACTTTTTGCGCAACCGGTTTGTCTTGCCTTAGGGACTTTCGCTGGTGCTGTTTTTGCAATTCGGAGACAGAACGAAGAGGAGGCGAGTAGCGAAGAACATTCAATGAGTGAGGAACTGCTGTAGATTCTCTTTGGAAGATCGAGGCAAAAAGTTCATTGTTAGATTAGTCTGTAAATCGAACTCATGTTGGAATGGTATGGCTGAATAAAATTTAAGATTCTCACGTTTTATGGTAGATAGCAGTCGGTAAATTAATCCCTAGTCTGATTAAAGATATTCAGGTTTGATGGGTCAGCTCCTAAAGAAAGGTATCCTACTTACTAGCTTGTTTGAAGATCCCTCCAGAAATAGCTGCTCGTCAATGGAGAAATTAAATCTAGGACTCTTTTGGGAGCTGGATAAACAAGAAGTATTCGTCTGCCTAACTAAAGCGATCATTCCCGTGAAGGCCTCCAAAGACATCCTATGGAAGTGGTAAAGCAAGTAGCATGAGATATGGCGTAACGCTGTTTTAAAATTTTCGGCGATGATAAGATTTCTCCATATACCGAAGACTGCAGGCACTTCGTTTGTTAGAGTTTTACAACAACAATACGGTCCAAAAGTATTTACACTCCGCAATACACACCTTTCTGGCGATGTGAATTGCCTGCGAGAAAGGCTAGAGATTGGCGAAAGAATAAATGTGATTTCAGGTCATGCTCCCTTAGATATAGGTTTGCCACAAGTAGACGAGCTCGAGTGTATTTTGTTTCTTAGAAATCCACTCAGGCGACTTCGTTCTATGTGCCAGCACGTATGGGAAGGCAAGAGTGGAAATCTCATATGGAGGTATCCACCCGAAGGATTTGACATAAAGAAGTTGCTGCGTAGCAACGAGTGGGAAATTAACAATACAGCCACACGATCGATTCTCGGCCTAAAGGTCTCCGAACCGCTCGACTCTGAGGCTGGTAGCGTAGCATTTGAGCGTTTACTGGAGCGGGATTTACGTATTGGAATCACGGAAAAATATGATGAAAGTTTAATTAATTTCGGAAAAATTTGTGGTTGGAGGCGAGCATTTATTAAGGAGAAGAAGAACGTGGCTCGGAGGCATGTGGGTAGAAAAATGAAATGGGTCGCAGAGCATGATGAAGTCGTCTGGGAAACGCAAGTAGCTGATAGGGTGCTTTATGAGCTTGCCTCGGCCCACTTTAGTGAACAAGTTCCGTTGAGTGGTGTGCAGAGGCGAGGCAAGCTTCGTGCCCTGCTCGCCTTCTTTAATTATTTTTATTCAAGGGCCTTCTCCTCACAAGCGAATCATATGATTAGGAATGAAAGATAGCGTATATTGGATAATTATTCCGGTTCATAATAGGCGAGACACTACGATGAGGTGTCTTAAAAACTTGAGTTTTGTCGGCGCATTCCTCTCTTATGGAGTCATTGTCGTAGATGATGGATCGTCCGACGGGACGGCTGACGAAGTTCGTTCTCATTTTCCAGAGGTGTTGATCGTGGAAGGAGATGGTCAGCTCTGGTGGGCGGGAGCAACTGAGCTGGGAATGAGGGAGGCGATTAGTCAATCTAATTGCAAGGGGGTGATTTGGCTAAATGACGATTGTCTGCCTGAAGAGGGAACACTAGAAAAGCTCACAAAGTTTGTCGATGACTACCCCGATTCGGTCGTTGGGGGTGTCACCTTCACTGGTCTCTACGGAGTTTATTCAGGATTTAGCAAAGTCGCGTGGGGCTTGAGAAAGGTTCGTCTACCAACAGAAGAAGAGTTCTTGGAGTGCGATTCTCTAAATGGCAATTGTGTGGTATTTTCGAAGATGCTGATTGATGCTCTTGGGTGTGATCTGAGGCAAAAACAATTGCCTCAGTATTTTGGTGATTCTTATTATACATTAAGAGCAAAAGAAGAGGGATTCAGGGTATGTGTAAGTGGCTCGGCGAAATGTCAGGGGATAGATGAACGTGATGAAAAAAGAAAGTCGTGGATACAGAGCAGTATTCCAATGGGCGAGCTCTGGGATGATCGAAGGAAAAAAGGAAGCGCGTTGTATTGGCCTGCTAGGGCTTACTTTTTTCCTCGATTTTGGGGCCTCAATGGCTGGCTGATTGCAATTGCGCCTTATGTAAGAATGTTTCTGATAGCCTCTGTTCGGCTTATGCCGCTTTCCTTAAGAAAATTCTTATTCAAAGGTCGCCAATAGATGAACGTCGAAGGCGCAAGGCTTATTCGCCTTTGGGCACGTCCCTATAAGGTTTTGTGTGAAAAGCAACGGCTTGACCTAGTCGCCGGTTCGAGTTACCTTTCACATGCGCTCTTGCCAACTAGTTGGATTCTGATATACAGGAATTATGGATAGAAAGCCAATATACGCACCTGAGATCTATCGAGTAGATGGTCGAGTTGAGTTTGAGAAAAAACATGCCGATTCGATTCTGCATATAGGTCCGGGCGCTAATAAGCTCATGGGTGCCTACGGGGTAGACATCCTTCAGATGCCCAGTGTTGATCTGGTTCATGACCTTGATCGATTCCCTTGGCCCCTTGAGAGCGAGAGTTACGATTTGGTATTTGCACAAAGTGTTTTCGAGCACTTGAGAGATCAGGTGGCTGCAGTCAAGGAGATTCACCGTGTGCTTAAGCCTGGTGGGCGGTTCTTGGTGATGGTGCCTTATTTTAGACATTTGGATGCCTTTAATGACCCCACGCATGAACACTTTTATACGTCTAGATCGTTCGATTATTTCCTGGCTGGGGATAAGAATAGTCTTTATGAATACACTGATTGTAAGTTTCTAAAGGTTGGATTTTGGTATGGATGGCCAAACAGGAGCAGTTCCTCACTCTTGGAACTTTTCAAGGGTTTCTTAGTTAGGTCGCCTAAGCTATACGATCAGTTTTTTTCATTGATTTTTCCATGTAAGGTTGTAACCTGGGAACTTGAGTCGGCAGGGAGATGAGGGTTTTGCTGATGGTGCATAATCTTCCCGAAAAGGGGAAAAAGTCGGGTGGTGTGCCGATATCAGTTAGTAGAATTGCTGAAGAGTTGGGTTCCCGTGCCGAATTGGATGTGACTGTAGGTTGCATAAGCGGCGACCAAGCAGAAGGCTTCGCTGTTTGGCGGCCAATCAAGTCTACTTGGCTGGTTCGTCTTTGCGCAAATCCAATTGGGATTTTGGTTCTCTATCCGGTATTGTTGAATTTTGTAAAGTTTCCCAAAGCAGATGTCATTCATTTTCATGGAGAAGATTGGTTCTTGTTTCGGAAGAAAAAGGCAATTGTAATAAGAACCTTTCATGGTTCCTCGAAGCTGGAGATGGCCCACACTGAGAATTTGCTTCGAAAGTGCTACTTGGGGTGTGCCGGAATCCT
The DNA here is from genome assembly GCA_039027815.1 of Verrucomicrobiota bacterium. Lineage (NCBI taxonomy): Bacteria > Pseudomonadati > Verrucomicrobiota > Verrucomicrobiota bacterium. Next base: position 23,512 of record JBCCJK010000010.1, on the reverse strand, counting down.
CGAGGGTCTGTCTGCTAAATTAGCCGCAGGTGTTTTGTGCGTGGGCACCGAAACTCAAGCGATTTTTTCAAGCGATTATTATATCGGCAATGGGTTTTCGAAGAATTGTTTTTTCCCCGCTGAGAAACAGCAAAGACCTGTTGTTTTCTATAATGGCTATTGGGCTGGGAGGAAGCGGGGTCAGTTCGCTTATTCAGTATTTATTGAAAAAGTGTTGCCGGAGATGCCAGATGCCGAGTTGTGGTTCCTTTCGGATTTTTGTTCTGCCCATTCGTCCGTAAAACACTTCAGAGGGGTGACCGATGAGCGACTTGGAGAGCTCTATCGGGAATCTTGGGTTTTTCTATATCCCAGCACTTATGAAGGGTTTGGGATGGCTTATATTGAGGCCATGGCTTCTGGAACCGCTATTGTGGCTTCGGATAATGCCGGTGCGCGCGATGTTTTGTTAGATGGGAAATATGGGGTGATTTGTGATGACGCCGAGCTAGGACGTGAGGTTGTTCGTTTGTTGAGAGACAGCAGGGCGCGGTTGCGGCTCGAAATGGATGGGTTGAAGAGATCGGAAAACTATACCATTGAGAAGATTGCGGACGACCACTTGGCTTTCTATCAGAGGACTTTGAAGCTCTGCCAGTAGTTCTAGATTCATGGGGAAAGGGTTGGAGAGTCTTTCAAAAGTGCTGCTCGTGCCAGCGCACCCGTCAGAAGGCAATGCGTCAATGGGTCGCTACTGGTGTGGGATAAATGAGGGGGCTGAAGGAGAAGACCGCTGGGTCATTCAAGCAGCTTCGGCGCTGGAAAATGGTGAGGCAAATCGGAGGTCAGGACGTGCACGTCGCGCATGGAGCCGGTATGTGTCTTATCCTTGGGTTATTTCTAGACGTGCTGCTTCGGTAGACGTGGTTCATATCCTCGACCATAGTTCTGCTCATCTTTTACCGCGGATCGACCGTTCTACGGTATCCGTGGTGACGGTTCATGATTTGATCCCTTTGGAGGATTTTTCTGGGATGACGCCCGGCCAAGCCCAACGATTTCGTCGGCAGATGAAACTTTTGAGAAGGGCAGACGCTTTGATTGCAGTATCGAAGTTCACAAAAAGGGAGGTGATAAGGTTGTTGGGGATTTCCGGGGAGCGGATTCATGTGGTGCCAAATGGTGGCCCGCAGGTTGAACAGTTGATGGACAGAGGGGCGCTTCTTGCAGAGGGCGGAGCGGTGCAGTTGCTGTCGGTGGGAAGTTGCTTGCCGCGGAAAAACTTAAAGATCCTCCCAGCAGTAATAGATGGTTTACGGTCGCGGGGAGTGAATGCCGAATTAATCCGTGTAGGTGAGCGTATGCCGGAAGCGCTTAGGCGAGAGTTTCCCGCTGGCTCATTGGAAGAGCGTGGGTTTTTATCTGATGACGAATTGGAAAAGGCCTATCGAGAAATTCCCTTCGTAATCATCCCTTCGAGAGCTGAGGGTTTTGGCTTGCCGGTATTAGAGGCTATGGCAAGGGGAAGTGTGGTGGTTGCAAGTTCTTCGACGAGCCTTCCGGAAGCCGGAGGAGGTTCCGCTCTGTATTTTCATCCTGATTCTCCGAAGGAAGCAATTCGCTGTGTGGAGCATGCGATGAAACCGGAGGTCTATGCAATTCTTCAGAAGGCTGGATGGGAGAGAGCCAAGGTCTTTTCTTGGAAACAGCATTGGGAAGGGTGTGCGAAGGTCTACAAGAACGTTCTGGAGAAGCGCAGGGCCATTTGCTCTGCGGAGGAGTGAGAAAATGAAGGTGTTTATCACAGGTGGTTCCGGATTCATCGGGTCGAATTTGGTTGCATCATGCTGTGAGCGAAAATGGGAAGTTATAAACTATGATATTGCCGCCTGCCTCAACTCTGAGCAGGAGCAGTTTCGGATTGAGGGGGACTTGATGAATCCTGAAGGGCTCCGTGAGACAATGCGAGAGTCAGCGCCCGACTTTGTTGTTCACTTGGCTGGAAGAACCGATTGTGATGAGTCGACAACAGTGGAGGATGGTTACCAGGCGAATACCCAAGGGACCCAGCATGTTCTATCAGCGATTCGGGAGACTCCATCAGTGAAGCGAGCAATCATCACGTCATCTCAATTTGTCTGTGGACCGGGGCGCCTTCCGCGAGATGATAGCGATTACTTTCCAGAGACAGTATATGGATGGAGTAAGGTGGAAACGGAACGAATGACACGTGCGGCTGACTTGGGTTGCGTCTGGACCCTCACCCGCCCGACGAATGTTTGGGGGCCGTGGCATCCTCGCTATGCCAAAGAGTTTTGGCGCGTGGTGGCGCGCGGCCAATATCTCCACCCTGGGGTGCGCAGTCCAGTTCGCACTTATGGCTATGTCGGTAATGTCGTCTGGCAGATGATGGCGATTCTTGAGCAAGATCCCAAGAAGGTTCACGGAAAGGTTTTCAATCTAGGAGACCCGCCAGCGCCGATTTCTGAATGGATCTGTGCCTTTCATCTTGGATTAAAGGGCACAAAACCTCGTGTCCTTCCAAAATGGTTGATGGTTCCGGTGGCGTTAGCTGGGGACGTAATCAGTGCCGTCCAAAGGAGGCCTTTTTACATCACCAGTTCCAGACTTCGCAGTATGACCACCGATTATCCAACGCCGGTGGATGCAATTCAGAATCTTCTTGGTTCTGCCCCTTATTCGTTGAAACATGGTGTCGATGAGACTGTGCTATGGTTGGCCGAGCATGGAGGCCCTGATTTCGAGTATTTGAGGCCTTGAAAAGTGCTGAACATCCTCGTGTTGTCGTGGCTGGACAGATTCCTCCGCCCATTGGTGGACAGGCTCTCATGGTTAGATTTTTGTTTAAGCTCTTGAACGACTCGAAAGCTTACCGAGTCTCGCTGTGGAAGTTTGATTTCACGCGGCGAATTCAGGAAATTAGGAAAGGCGGATTCTCAAAATTGTTTGCCCTTGCTGCTGTTTTGGGGAGGTTGCTGAGGCTCCGTCTTAGAGGGGAGATTGACTTGGTCATCTTCCCAGCTGGCGGGCCGCATTTGGCTCCGCTCGTGCGGGATGCGCTTCTCCTACCTTGTGCGACTCTTCTCTCAAAAAACGTCGTGATGCATTTTCATGCCGCCGGGCTCGCGTCGGTCTGGGACGATCAGCCTTTTCTTCTTCGGGTTTGGCTCAAATTTTGGGGACAGCGGGTGGACGGCGCGATAGTGCTCACTGATTTTGGTAAGGTCGATCCCCAAGTCATGGGAATCCAGAGGGTGTTGCGAGTGCCTAATGGGTTGAAGGATCGCAATCCAATGGGGCTACTTCCCAAAGCTCCTCGATCCGGTTCCGGCGGCACGCAATTTCTTTATGTAGGCCATTTGTGCAATGATAAGGGGATTCCGGAGTTGCTAAGAGCCTTCGCAGTTCACGTTGAGAAGTATCCACAGGCAACTCTAGCCCTAGTGGGGGAGTGCTTGGGGGAGTTTTCCGAAGAGCGCCTTCAAGCCGAATTGGACTCGCTGGGGCTCCGGACGGCAGTCGCCTTGGTAGGTGTTTTAGAGGGAAGCGAGCTCGACCAACAATTCCGGGATGCAGATGTTCTCGTATTCCCAACCCATGCGCCCTACGAATCGTTTGGTCTGGTCATGGTAGAGGCAATGATGTGGGGCTTGCCTGTAATCGCAACCGACTGGCGGGCCAACTCGGAGGTGATGGGAAATCCTCTGCCTGGGATTTGTTATGAAATAGAGAAGACGCCATCCGGATCTCTCTCGGAGAGTCTAGGCAAGTTCGAGGACTCGACAAACCTTTGGCCTACCTGGTCTGCAATTGGCAGGCAGCGGTTTTTAGATTGTTACTCCCAGGAGAGGTTTCTTGGTCGGATTGAAGACATGATCTCCGATGTCTTGGACAGGACGTCTGAAGTAGTATGAAAAGCTTGATTCCATCGATGACTCAGCGAGGGGCTTTCCCGGCGGCAGCCTTAATGGTTTTGCTGACCATGTATCTACTCTTTCCCTTCGCTACAGGCTATGAGGCGGAGAGGATGACGGTTTGGGACAATATGCGGAATGGGTATTCGCTAGACGGTGGTGAATGGTCTTTTGGGTATGTGGTGCCTTGGGCGGTGTTGGTTTTGTTTTGGTTGACCCGTAAGCGTTATGCGGAGGTTTCTATTCAGCCGTCTTGGTGGGGGTTGGCAATTCTGGTTTTTGGTTGTTTTCTTTATTTCGCGGGATACAAAACCAATGAAAAATATATCGCTTACGTTTCGGGACAAGTATTAGTGGCGGGGGCGGTTTTTTGGTTTTTGGGTAAAGCCTGGTTTCAGCGGTTGTTCTGGCTTTGGGTGCTTTTTGGTATGACTTGGCCGCTTGGTCCTTTATTTGAAGAGGTGAGTTTTGCGCTGCAGAAGGGGTTGGCCGCTTCTACTGAGTGGGTGTTGCGGACGCTGGGGGAGGGCGTAGAAAGGATTGGGACTTCGGTCTTTTCCGCGGCTACGGAGACCATGGAGCGGGGTGAGCGATTTAGCCTCAAGGTGGCGGCCGCTTGTGCGGGTTTGCGATCGCTCTTCGCACTCATCATGATCAGTATCGCCTATGCCTACTTGATTCTGAAGAAGGATTGGCACCGATGGGTTCTGGTCGCTTCGGCAGTGCCCTTGGCGGTGCTGGGCAATTTGGTTCGGATGATGTTGCTCTATGTAGGCACGATCACAATGGGCTCCGAGTTTGCGATCGGCAAAGGTGAGCTGGATCCTTCAGCCTATCATATATTGGCTGGTCTCATGGTGTTTATTGTAGCGTTGTCAGGGATGGTGGCCTTTGCAGGGCTTTTGGAGAAAAAGGGGCGTTGGTGGAAACGGAGTAAGGCGCAAATTCGCAGGAGCACTGCGCAGGAAGGAGGTGCTGCATGAAGGGGAGTGTGTGGACGAGATCGGGGGTGTTCGCGGCCTTGAGTGGAGCGACAATGGGGCTGTGTGCGCTTTTTCCCAATGCGGTGATGAGCCCGGAGTCGGGGGTGGAGATGAAGTTGCCGGACAATATAAAGGGCTATGTGGGGGTGGAGCGGGAACCTTCGTTGGAGGAGCTTCGCTGGCTGCCGGCGGATACACAGATTCTCAAGCGAGTGTATTACCCGCGTGATGTCTATTCAGAGGAGGAGGCAATTATGGGCTCCCTTTGGGCGACGTTGATTTTGAGCGGAAATGACTCGCGAAGTTTGCACCGTCCTGAGATTTGTTTGGATGGTCAGGGGTGGGAAATTGACGGGCAAGCGTTTCATTCTCTTGAGTTGGCTGGGACTTCTCTGGAAGTGAAGGTGCTGACCCTGAAAGGACAACCGCGAGCCAACGGACAGGGGCATCTGCGCGCGCATTACGTTTACTGGTGGGTGGGGCATGATCTCTCCACGGCGAGAACGAGAGATCGGAAAATAATCAGCGCACTCGATAATGTGTTTCGGAATGTCAACCATCGCTGGGGCTATCCCAGTGTGATGGTGTATTTCGAAGAGGGGAGTTCCAACGAGCGTGAGCAGGCTTTGAAGCGGGCCCTTGATTTTATCCAGAGCCATGCGCCCGTCTTTCAAAAATCGCTGAGGTCGGACTTGTCTTTGGCGGAAACAAAAGGGTTGTGACCAAGCAGGAGAACTCTGCGGAGGCCGCCAAACCCTGGGCTTGGGTGTGGTTGGCGTTCGCCTTGGGAGCAGCGGTCGTTTTGGGCAATGGCGATCAACTGGCATTCCAAGCGCCAGCACTGATACTGCTCTGTCTCGGGGCGATTGCGATTTGGTCGACAAGTTTTAAGCAAGCGCAGTCGTGGTGCTGGCTTGATGTCATTACTGTATTGACCGCAGGGTATTTTCTAATTCGAGCCCATTTGTCACCGGTGCCGGAATTTGCATTGCAGGACCAAGCCTTGGTGATCGGGGCGCTCGCTTTTTATTGGATTCTAGTCTTTGGCGCAGATAGCAAAGCTTTTCTTCGCTTAGAGTCGGTGATATTTTGGCTCGCTTGGGTAGGTTGTGCTCTAGGAGTATATCAATCGCTGAAGGCCCCCCAATTTCACATTCTCGCTTTTCTCGGGTATGAGCGAACGGAAGGGGCGACAGAGCGACCTAGCGGATTTTACAACTATTATGGGCACTTTGGAAACTTTCTTCTGATTGCTTCGGTGTTGAGTTTGCGCCGCTTGTTGAATAAGACTTCAGGGTTTGACTGGTGGTCGCTCTTTCGGACGCTCGTGTTTGTAGGTATGTTGGGGTGGACAGGTTCGCGCGGGAGTTTTCTGGCCTTAGGGGTGGCGGGTGTTGTTTTTGGCGTGCTCTTGCTGATTTCGCCCGGCTCGCCAGTGCGGGGGAAACGGTTTTGGATCTGGCTTGGGGCGGGAACGGCCCTTGTGCTAGTGGCGGGTTCGCTATTTTACCTAGGATTTGGAGAGAGAGTGGCAGGCGAGCGGGCCACGGCAGAAGATTTACTCGATGGAGGAACGAGACCGTTCATGAGGGCGATTGCTTGGAAGCAGGCGGCGGAGAATCCCTTGATGGGAACGGGTTCGCGTTCTTTCGATTACTACTTCGATCGATTTTTTAATTCGGTGTCGGTGAAGAGTCATGGAGGCACACAAGACGCTGTCTACACTCACAATGAGTTTTTCCAAGTATTGGCAGAATATGGGTGGATGGGGGTGATCGCCTTGGTGAGCGTTTTTGGCGGACATTTTTCCCTGGCGGCAAAAGGACTCTTTCAGGTTTCGGGTTCCTGGGAGGAAAGAAGTTGGTTGGTTGCTGGCGCAGCTGGTTTGGCTGGAACCTTGGCGCAGGCTTGGGTGGATTTTCACCTGCATGTGCTTCCGAATCTTCTTTTGGCGGTTTTTTTCTTGGCGGCCATTCGCGGTTTTGGGAGAGGGGCGGACTTGCGAAGCAACAGCGCCGACTGGGGGTGGCATGGAAAAATGGCGAGCGGTTTGGCTTTATTGTTTCTTTGTGTCTGGTGTTGTTTGCAATTGCTGTATTCTGCCTGCGCGGGCGTGCATTTGTTTTTTGCATCTCAAGAAGAGGGTCCTGATGCGAACCAGCGCTTGGAACGCCTCCTACGAGCCAATGCGGCTTTTCCCAGTTACAAGACGGCTGGAGCCATTGCAGAGATTTATCGCCAGCAGGCACTGGAGTTATCGCTAACAGAGCGAGTGAACTTGCTCAATCATGCAGAGGGCTTCAGTGCTTTGGCGTCGGCTTTGCATCCGGCTGATATCCGGACCTTGATGCTGCGAGCGAAGATTTTGGACCATTTGGGGCGGAAGGAGGATTCGGTGAAGGTGTGGGACCGAGCGATGGTGTGGGGTGAGGAACGACGCCTCTATCGGGTGCAAGAACACTTCTGCGATTTTTTGGGTCGCTGGGCGGCGGATGCCTTTGTGGAGGGCAATTGGGACAAAGCCCGTCAACTGGCCCGGCGAGCGGTCGAGCTGATGGTGTTTGTGCCTCAAAATAGGAAGAAGCCGGAGCAACAGAATCCGAGGCGATGGGATTCTCGCTATCGAGCGATGATGACGATTCTTGACTCCCCTGAGGTTCGGCGTTGACCTGGGTTCGGGCGGTTAGTAAGACCTCTCCCTACTTCAATGAAGATCATTAGTGGCACAGCGCACCGGGTTTTGGGGGAGAGGATTGCCGAGAGTGTGGGGACTCGCTTGACCGATGTGAGTGTGACGCGCTTTCCCGATGGGGAGACCTTTGTCAAGATCAATGAGAACATCCGGGGGAGGGATGTGTTTCTCATCCAGCCGACTTGCCCGCCGACCAACGAGAATCTCATGGAGCTTTTGATCATGGTGGATGCGGCTCGCCGGGCGAGCGCCAAGCAGATCACCGCGGTCATCCCTTTCTTCGGCTATGCCAGGCAGGACCGGAAGGACCAACCGAGGGTTGCCATCACGGCAAAATTGGTGGCCAATTTGTTGGTGGCTTCCGGGGTGGATCGGGTGCTGACGATGGATTTGCACGCGGCCCAAATTCAGGGGTTTTTCGACATCCCGGTCGATCATCTTTACGCCTCGCCCATCATGATCAAGCATATCCGGGATCAGGGCTTGCACGATTTGACGATTGTCTCGCCCGACGTGGGCGGCCTCAAGATGTGTTATGCCTTTTCCAAGGTGCTGGGGGGCGATTTGGCGATCGTGGCCAAGCACCGGGTGAGCGCGACCGAGGTGGAGGCGCTCAATGTGATCGGTGAGGTGAAAGGGCGGGATGTGTTGATTGTGGACGATATGACGGAGACGGCCGGGACGCTGGTGTCAGCCGCCAAGATCCTGAAGGAGCGGGGCGCTCGTTCCATCCGAGCGGGGGTGTCTCACTGCGTTTTGAGCGAACTCGGCCGGGAACGCTTGTTGGAGTCTCCGATTGAGGAGCTGATCTCGACCGATAGCGTTCCCATGGCGAAGGGAGAGAAGGTGACGGCGTTGTCGGTAGCGCCACTCTTGGGGGAAGCCATCCGGAGGGTTCACAATGGCCAATCGGTGACCTCACTTTTCGATCTCTAGGGCGTTTGGTAGGCCACCGTTGACAAATTCGAGTGCCTTCCTATACTTCCGCCCGCTCGCTTGCTATCTGAGCGACCCATCCAAAAGTTTGACCCATGGCTACTGACACACCCACCCTCCAGGCAAGCGAGCGGAAACGCTCCGGTTCCAGCCTCCTGAAGCAAATGCGGCGCGAGGGCTCGACCCCGGCGATTCTTTACGGTGCCAAGGAAGACAATTTGAATTTGAAGGTTTCGACCAAGAGCTTTTCCGACCTGCTCCACCACAGCGCCAGCGAGTCCATTCTGGTCAATTTGGAGGTGGAAGGGGCCGGAACGAAAATGGCCATGATCCAAGACGTTCAGCACCACCCGCTGACCGGCGCCATCTTGCATGCGGATTTCCATGCGGTCAGTGCGACCGATACCATCCACGCCACGATTCCGGTGGAGTTAGAAGGGGAAGCCAAGGGCGTGAAGGCCGGTGGGGTTTTGGACCAGCTTCTCTACGAACTGGAGATCGCTTGTTTGCCTGCGCAACTCCCTGAGGTTTTGCATTTCGACGTCAGCCACTTGGAAATGGGCTCTGCGCTCCACGTGGGGGAGGTGACTTTCCCGGACGGGGTGACGCCCTCTCTCAATTCCGAGGTCGTGATCGCATCAGTTTCCGAGCCTCGCGTTTCGGGAGATGAGGAGGAGGCCGACGCGGGGAGCACGCCTGAGTTGGAGGTGACCAGTGAAAAGAAGGAGACCGCTGACTCTTGATCACGTGAATGCAGTCTCATGAAGTGAGCAAGACCATGCGAATGGTGGTGGGCTTGGGAAATCCGGGTCCCGAATATGAAGAAACCCGACACAACGTCGGGTTTTTTGTTCTCGACCAGATGGCGGCTGGCTTATCGGTTCCCTTCGAGAGAGAGCGAAAGTGGAAGGCTGAGATGGCCAAGACGCCCGAGGGTCTTTTTTTGGTCAAGCCGCAGACCTACATGAATTTAAGCGGAGAGGCCGTGCAAAGGCTTTGCTCTTTCCATCGAATCTCCCCGGCGGAGTTGCTGGTGGTGGTGGATGATATGGATTTGCCTTTTGGGCGTCTGCGCCTTCGTCGGGAGGGATCAGCCGGAGGCCACAATGGCCTGCGCTCGATCTTCCAACATCTGGGCACGACCTCAGTGGCCCGGCTGAAGGTGGGGGTGGGACGACCTGACAACTCGACACCGGGGGCGGCTCACGTCTTGGGCAAATTCCGGGAAGAGGAGCGATCCTTGCTTGAAAAAGTCGGAAACGCCGCCATAGAAGCCGTCCTCGATGTCGCAGCCCTCGGTTTGGAGCAAGCAATGAACCGGCACAACGTGCGCAGGGCGGTCGGAGAGGAAGGAAACGCATGACGACAATGAAGAACAAATACGAGGCTGTGATCGTGCTCAATGCCCAAGGCAAGGAGGAATCCGTGGAAGCCATGGTGGGCGCGATCGGTAAGGAAATCGAAGGCTTGGGAGCGCGTTTGGAGAAGGTGGAAAATCTCGGGCGCAAACAATTCGCCTACAACGCTCGCCATGTGGATGGGGGCTATTACGTCAACTACACTTTTGAGGCTGAAGGGGATGCGATTGAGCAGATCCAGTCGACTTTGAAGTTGAATGACGACGTCCACTTGCAGTTCTACAAGCGTCTTTGACCTAGGCGGGGGCGGCGGAACTTTTCCTCTTTTTTGATTGTCCTTGGGTCCGGTTCTCGGGTATTTCTGGGCGCTATGGCCAACGTCAACAAAGTCATCCTGATCGGCAATCTCACTCGTGATCCCGAGGTCCGCTACACGCCGAAGGGGACGGCGGTGACGGACGTTTCCTTGGCGGTCAACCGGACCTTTGCCGCTGGGGAGGGGGACCGGAAGGAAGAGACCACTTTTGTGGATGTGACGCTTTGGGGCCGAACGGCGGAAGTGGCGGGGAAATACCTGAGCAAAGGACGGCCGGTTTTCATCGAGGGCCGATTGCAAATGGACTCTTGGGAAGACAAGAACACCGGCCAAAAGCGGTCCAAGCTGAAAGTCGTAGGGGAAAACATGCAGCTGCTCGGCGGGCCTGGCGGGGGCGGCAATCGCTCCGAGGGTGGCGATTTCCAGCGGGGCGGAGAGGGAGAGAGCAGCGACCGAGCGCCTTCTTCGGATCGAGCGCCGGCTAGCTCCTTCGATGAGGATGATGATGACATTCCTTTTTGAGGGGATTGGTTTTCAGTTTTCAGTTTTCAGTTTTCAGTTTTCAGTTTTCAGGGTTCAGGGTTCAGGGTTCGGGGTTCGGGGTTCGGGGTTCGGGGTTCGGGGTTCGGAGGAGGTGCGAGATTCACTTGGTCGTTCTGCTGGCTGCTCTAGGAGCTTGGGATCAGGCGCCTAGGACTCTCTGACTTCCAAAGCCAAGACCGCTCTTTTCGAGCGGTTTTTTTTGGTGTTCGACAAGTGTCCCAGCTCCTCCTAGTTTCTTGCCGTCTCGCACTTTCACCCCTCTTTTATGAAACAGCTCTCTCACCTCCTCTCCCAGTTCACTCTCGCAGCGGTCTCCCTTTTTGCCTTCAGCAGTTGCGTGGAGTCCATCACCACGGTCAACGTCAAAAAGGACGGCTCGGGCACCATTGTGGAGGAACTCTACATGGGCGAAGGGATGAAGATGATGATGGCCCAGATGGCTATGCAATTTGGCGGGGATGCCGGAGACCTCCCAGAAAATCCCCTTCTAGACCAGCGGGGAGAGTTTGAAGGGAAAGCTGGAATTTATGGCGAGGGCGTGGAATTCACTTCGTTTGAGGAGTCGAGGACTGAGGACGGTCGCGTCGGCATCAAGGCAGTCTATTCCTTCGCTGACATCACCACCGTGGTCATCAGCCCCGCCGGCGCCATGGATGCCGCCAACCCCATGGGCGGGGGCCAGGAAGAGGTGGAAGAGGATCCGGTGACTTTCGCGTTCGAAAAAGGAGACGTCCCAAAATTGACTGTGCTCCTCCCCCAGCCTGAGCCCGGGGCCGCCGATCTGCCCGAAGAAATGGGCGAAGCCGAGATGCCAGCCGAGGAAGAATTGGCCCAAGCCAAGCAGCTCCTAGGTGACATGGCGGTGCGGATTTTCTTGGCGGTGGAAGGAGAGATCAGCGAGACCAATGCCAGCCATGTGGAGGGAAATCGCATCTCTCTTTTGGAAATGGAAATGGGCAAGCTGCTCGACAATCCCGAAGCACTTCAAAAAATGCAGAGGCTCTCAGAAGGGGATCAGCCGGATATGGCGAAGATCCAAGAGACCTTTGCGGAGATGGAAGGCATGAAGATGGAGACGGAGTCAGCGGTCGAGGTCTCTTTCCAGTAGGCGCAGCCGCGAGTCTTCCTGTCTTGTGACCGAGTTCGAGAAGGGCTCGGTGGGAGGGGGTGTGGGGCTGCAGCCGGACTTTTTGAGAGGATTCGACGTTTTAATACCAACCTCCAGAATTCACTGGAAGAATGGAGGGGAGGTGATGTGGGGAAGAGGCGCTGAAGCGCGGGGAAGGGAGAGCCGGTGTCTTTCGAGCCAGCCCTGCGTTGCTCCTCGGTTACGGTGGCTACACCGCGCTCTCGTCGCGCCTTGGTCTGGCCCGAAATCCACTCGGCCATTCTACCAGCCAATTCTGCAGCTTGGTATAAGGGAAAGGAAATTCGCGCGAGGGGCGGCGAGACAGCTCCTGCTCCCTTTGGCTTTCGAAAGTCCCTTGGGCTTTCTCGAGAGACGAAGCACAACATAATTGACATGTTTTGAGCCATGCCCACTATATGTAGGTATGGAGGCGACGTTCTCGATGCTGTCTTTCTTGGAGCGGGATTCCGACGAGGAAAGTGCCATTGTGCTGGCGGATTGACGAAGGACGGAATGGCGAGAGCCTGGGAAGTGCGCTGGGTTTCTCATTGGCCAAGTGAGGGTTCTGCGGTGTAGGTAGTTTCGATGACCAACCCGTCAGCCCCCCTCTCTCCAGATACCCAAGCTCAAATCGACGCGATCGTCGGCGCGTATCATGAAAATCCTTTCGGTTTCCTTGGCCGCCATCCGGCCGCCAACGGTGGGAGTGAGTTGCGGGTTTTCCGCCCGGAGGCTCGCGAGGTGCACGTTCATTTCGGCGAGACGGTGGTTCCTGCGGAAAAACGACATGAGAATGGATTTTTTCTCGCGGCCATTCCGCCCGAAGTGCCAGAGCAGCTGTATGAAATCGAGATCGTCCCTTTCGAAGGCGATTCCTTTCGCTATGCGGATCCCTACCAATTTGGCAACATCCTTGGCGAGCAGGATGTTTTCTATTTAGGGGAGGGAAGTCACGAGCGGCTTTACGAAAAGCTTGGGGCGCACCCGGCCAATTTTGGGGGAGTGGAGGGCATGACCTTCGCGGTCTGGGCCCCCAATGCCCGACGAGTCAGTATCGTGGGGGATTTCAATCGCTGGGATGGCCGGACGTTCCCCATGCGCAAGCGGGTCGAGGCGGGTGTCTGGGAAATTTTCCTTCCCCGAGCGGGCTTCGATGTGCATTACAAGTTCGAGATCCTGGGGGCGGACGGCTGTCTGTCTCTGAAAACCGATCCTTTTGCCTTCTTCGCCCAAAACGGACCGCAGACCGCTTCCATCACCTGGAACCTCAAGGCTTACCCTTGGAACGATGCCGAGTGGATGGATACGCGCTCTTCACGCAACTGGTATCAGACGCCCGTCTCCATCTATGAGGTCCACTTGGGCAGCTGGCAGCGGACGGAGGATGACCGTCCCCTTTCCTACCGAGAAGCGGCCGAGCGCTTGGTGGACCACGTCGACAAAATGGGATTCACCCACATCGAGCTTTTGCCCATTACCGAGTATCCTTTTGATGGCTCCTGGGGCTACCAAGTGACGGGTTTCTTTGCGCCCACTAGCCGTTTTGGCAATCCAGATGACTTCCGCTACTTGGTGGACCGCTGCCACCAGCGGGGGATCGGAGTGCTGCTGGACTGGGTTCCCGCGCACTTTCCGAAAGACGCCCATGGCTTGGGCCGGTTCGATGGCACCAATCTTTACGAGCATGCCGATCCCCGGCAGGGCGAGCATCAGGACTGGGGCACGCTCATCTTCAACTTCGACCGCAATGAGGTCCGCAATTTCCTCATCTCAAGCGCGCTCTTTTGGCTGAACGAATACCATATAGATGGTCTCAGGGTGGATGCGGTCGCCTCCATGCTCTACCTCGACTATTCCCGAGAAGAAGGCGGATGGGTGCCGAATGTCCACGGAGGTCGGGAGAATCTGGGTGCGATTGAGTTTCTCAAGCAGCTCAATCACGTTTGTTACACCAATCACCCGGGGATCATGATGATCGCTGAGGAGTCGACGGCTTGGGGAGGCGTTTCCCGGCCGGTCGATTCAGGGGGGCTGGGTTTTGGCTTCAAGTGGAACATGGGTTGGATGAACGACACGCTCGATTACATGTCGCGCGATCCCATCCATCGCCGCCACCATCACGGGGAGGCCACCTTTTCGATGCTGTATGCTTATGACGAGAACTTCATGCTCGTGCTCAGCCATGATGAGGTGGTGCACGGCAAGCGCTCTTTGCTGCAAAAAATGCCCGGGGATGATTGGCAAAAGTTCGCCAACCTGCGTCTTCTTTACGCGTGGATGTATGCCCATCCCGGAAAGAAGCTGCTTTTCATGGGTTCGGAGATGGCTCCCTGGGACGAGTGGAATCACAGCCAAAGCCTCGACTGGCATCTCCTGATGGGAGAAAAGCACGAGGGCATCCGGAAGCTGGTCGAAGATCTCAATGCGCTCTATCGCCGGCTGCCCGCCCTGCACACCTTGGACCATGATCCGCATGGCTTCGATTGGTTGGAAGTGTCGGATTCGGACAACAGCACCTTCGCCTTTCTCCGCCAAGATGGCTGCGGGCACGAGGTGGTGGTGGCCATCAACGCCACTCCTGTGCCGAGAGAAGGCTATCGGCTCGGCGTGCCGGCACCGGGTCCTTACCGCGAGGTCTTCAATAGCGATGCCGCCATCTATGGAGGCTCGAACCAAGGCAACGCTGGCGGCTTGCACTCGGAGGACTTTGGGAGCCACGGCCGGCCTTGTTCGCTCGTGATGACCTTGCCGCCTCTGGCGGTGGTGATTTTCGAGCGCCAGTGACGCTTGGTAGCTTGCTCTGCGCAGCAGCGAGATTCCCCTTGCTTGCCCCTGCTGCTCGACCTATCTTGGGAATGCGGGTGAGAGTTTTCTGACCCGACAACCGCAGTCATAACGGGGTGAGGTTTTTTCCTATTTTATCGAGATTCCTTCCCCCAAAATCATAGAACACCCCAAACTCCTAGTAACAAAATGACAACGATTCAAAAACGTGAGGGTTTCACCCTCATCGAACTCCTGACCGTGATCACGATCATTGCGATCTTGGCCGGTCTTTCGGTCCCCGTTTACAACTCCGTCCGCGAGAAAGCCAGCCTAGCTGAGACGTCCAACAATGCGCGTCAGATCGTGATGGCTCTCAAAGTGTATGCAAGTGACGAGGGAAATGGTTCTTTCGTGAAAGCGAAATACAACTTCGATGGCGAAGCGGAAGGTCCCATTGCCAGTGCCAATGAGGCCTACCGGACCCTGATCAATCTGGGCTACCTCGACACCGAGTCCATCTTCGCGAGCGCGAACAGCCTGGCTCGGCCCGATGACAACATTAGCTCCTCTGCCGATGTCTTGGCAGACGTCAATCCGGAAGGGGCTCCCGAGAATCATTGGGGCTACACCAAAGGCCTGACCGATTCGTCCCCTTCTCGCTTCCCGCTGGTCTGGGAGAATTCGGTCGGTGACCCGGGTGACAACCCCGAGTGGGACCCAGCCAAGGCCGGGACCGAAGAGCCGGGACGCACTTGGAGCGGTGGCAAGATCATGATCGGCTTCGCTGATGGCAGTGCCAAGACCAAACGCACGGCCAAGCGCGATGAACAAAGCCCGCTCCGCAACGAGAACGGCCCTCAAACCATCTTCGAGGAAATGACGGCCAATTCCCGAACGGTGTCCCTCTTCAACCCGGAAGGCCTCGACCTCTAAAACGCCGTCCGCCTGCGGTTTTCCGACGCCCGATTGGTTCGCCAATCGGGCGTTTTTTTGTTTCCCGCTCATACCAAGCTGCAGAATTGGCTCGAAAGACACCGGCTCTCCCTTCCCCGAAATTCACGCGGCCGTTCTACCACTCTATCCGGCAGCTTGGTATAAGGCCGATTGACGAGAGAGGAGGCGGGATGGGGCGGTCGAGAAAGGGACCTCGGGAGGTTCAGCCCTTCGCCGGCCAGAGCATCCAATCATTCCGGGAGCTGGGAGGAGCAGACTTCGCTCTCCACCTCGCCCTCGGCCAGGCGGGTGCGCAGTCTCTGCCCTTTCTTCACCTGGCGAGCACTGCGCAAGAAATGGCCGTCCTTGTCCAGCGTGAGTGAGAAGCCTCGCTTCAAGATGCTTTCAGGACTCGAGGCCGTGAGGAGAGCCCGCAAGGTATGCAAGCGCTGGTTTTTTTGTTCCCGTTGCTGCCGGCTGGAGCGGCGCAGGCGCCCACGAATCTCGCCCAACTGTTCTTGCTTCTGCCTGATTTCGCGGGCGGGTTGGCGTCGGCTCAAGCGCAGCCGGAGTTCGGCGAGCTGGCGCAGGCTTCGTTCAAAGAGTTGGCCTTGGGTTCGGCGAAGGGCTTCTCCGGCAAAGTCGAGCCGCTGCGTCCATTCCCGGATCTGTTGCTTGGGAGAGCGTTGCGCCAGCCGGGAGGCTTGCAGTTGCCACTGGGCGGTGGCGGAATCCAGGCGGCTGCCCACAGCCCCGCGAAGGCTTTGGCGAAAGGCTCGCAAGCTGGCTCGGAGGTCTTCGGCATTGGGGACAGCCAGCTCGGCCGCGGCGCTCGGGGTGGGGGCGCGCAGGTCAGCCGCGAAGTCGGCAATCGTGAAGTCGATTTCGTGGCCCACCGCGCTGATCACGGGAAGGTCGCTCTCGGCGATGGCCCGCGCGACCTCTTCCTCATTGAAGTTCCAGAGATCTTCTAGGCTGCCCCCGCCCCGGCCTACCAGCAGGGTATCGATGGCGGGAAAGTCCCGGCCTGAGCCTTGGTTGGCTTGGCGAATGGCGGCTGCGATTTCGGCTTCCGCCCCTTTTCCTTGGACCCGCACTGGAAAGAGGAGGAGCCGCACCCAAGGGGCGCGTCGCCCCAGGATTTGAATCATGTCCTGGATAGCGGCGCTGCTAGGCGAGGTAACCAGACCCAAGGTTCGCGGAAAACGAGGAAGGGCTTTCTTACGCTCGTTCTCGAAAAGGCCTTCCTCTGCCAAGCGGTTTTTCAGCGCTTCGAAACGAGCCTGGAGCGCGCCTTTCCCGCGGCCCACGGCCTGCTTCACGATCAACTGGTATTGGCCCCGGGCCTCGTAGACCGAGACTTCTCCCAGAAGTTGGACCTCCACCCCATTGGCCAGTTCGACCTCGGCGAAGCGCTTTTGGCCGCGAAAAAGCACGCAAGCGAGCTGCGCTGTCTCGTCCTTGAGCGTGAAGTATTGGTGGCCCGAGGCTTGCGCCCGGTAATTGCTGATTTCTCCCTCGACCCAGATTTCCGCGATTTCGATTTCCAAGAGATCGCGGATTTGGCGGGTCAGTTGAGTGACGCTCAGGGCCTGGGAGTCGGGCGAGTTCAAGAAGCAGCGAGTTGCAGCAGGACCTTTCCGTCTCGACCGGATTCGGAGGCCCGACGGAGGGCAGCCTGGACGTCGCTGAGACGAAAAAGAGAGTCAATGGGCATTTTTAAGCGACCTTCCGCCATCCACCCGGCCAGGCGTTGGTAGAGCGCCGCTTCGGCTTGCTGGGTGACCGACTCCCGCCAGCGAGTGAGCCAGAAGCCTTCGAGGGCAAGCCCTTGGAAGAGGAGCAGGCCATTGGGAACCTTCAAGGGCTGGCGAGCCATGGCTCCGTAGGTCAAGAGCGTCCCGCCGGCACCGAGGCCGTTCATGAGACGGAGAGCACTGGCTCCGCCGACGGTGTTGCAGGCCAAGCGCGGGCGAGGGGTCAGCTCTTGGAGCGCGGCCAGGGATTCGTCTTGATCGAGCAGAACGAGATCGGCCCCCAGGGCCTCCAAGGCCGCCCGACTGGCTTCCCGCCGCACGAGGCTAGCCGTTTTCAGCCCGAGCAGGCGGGCCAGTTGCACGAGGCAGTGCCCCACGGCGGAGCTGGCTCCGTTCTGTAGAATCCAATCGCCCGCCGCGGGCTCACCCTTTTGGTGCAGGAGAAGCCAAGCCGTGGCCGGATTGATCCGCAGCATGGCAGCCTGTTGCAAATCGATCTCTGGAGGAAGGGGCCAGACTTCTTCTTCCCGCAGCAAAAGGCGGGTGGCCCAAGCGCCGGGTCCGCCTCTCAGACAGACTTTTTGGCCAGGCGAAAGGGTGCAGCCCTCACCGACCGATTCAATCGTCCCCGCGCCTTCCATCCCAACCGGACTGGGCAAGGTGGGGCGGAGTCCGTAAGTGCCTTCCAGGTAGTTGAGGTCGGCTGGATTGACGGGGGCGAAGGCCAGGCGCACCCGTATCTGCCCCGGCCCCGGATCCGCCATTTGGGTGGTCTGGAGGGTCGCCACCTCGGGTCCGGGCCCGAATTTTGCGAAAGAGACAGCGAGGTCTG
This sequence comes from Verrucomicrobiota bacterium, assembly GCA_039027815.1. Classification (NCBI taxonomy): domain Bacteria; kingdom Pseudomonadati; phylum Verrucomicrobiota; species Verrucomicrobiota bacterium. The sequence goes on along the minus strand of JBCCJK010000010.1, from coordinate 5,353 downwards.
GCATGAGCGAGCTAGCGACACTCCGGCCCCCCTCGCAAGGAAAGGTTCTTGGCAGGAGGCGGCGCTACGTTTATTATGGCAATAATAGAGCAGATTTTGTGATCCGGGTCGCTCTCAGGGCGTAACTTTTATACGAAATGGCAACCAAAGTAATCCGCACACCGAAGCTCCAGGAAAATGAGTTGGAGGAGGCTCGGCTTCTCGAGGCCATTGCCACTCACGACCACGAGGCCTTCGAGCAACTTCACAAACGGTTTTCTGGCGTCCTCTACAGCACGATTTATAAGGTCCTGAACGACGACAACGACACCAAAGATGTCCTCCAGGAGGTCTTCGCGCAGATTTGGAAAAAGGCGGATACCTATGAGCGGAAAAAAGGCAAGCCGCTCACTTGGGCCGCCACCATGGCTCGAAATCGCGCCATCGACCGACTTCGCTCCCACCAGCGCCGCAGCCGCTTGAATCGCGATTTCCGAGATGAATCCGAAACCAAGGAAAAAATCAGTAGCCGTGATGCTTCTGACGAGGTTTTCGACAGCGAGAAGAAGCAAATCGTGCGCTCCGCTGTCATGGATCTGTCAGCCGAGCAGCGGGAAGCCATCGAATTGGCCTTCTTCGGTGGCCTGACGCAGAATGAGGTGGCTGAGCGACTCGGCAAACCTGTCGGGACGATCAAGGCGCGCATCCGCCGGGGAGTGATGAGTTTGCGGAGCACCGTTCCGCAGAAGGTGTAGAGTCCCAGGTTGCAAAATTTTTCCAAGGCCCAGTGGCGAAAGCCAGCTGGGCCTTGCTGTTTTATGGGGACCAGACATGATGCTTGAACATGGAAGCCACCCCCTCGCCTGCTCCCCGCCTCCGTGTGGCCGGCAAGCGGTTTTGGCTGGGGGAGGAGGCCCAGTTTTTACGGGTCGTCACTTACGGCCCCTTTCCCCATCGGGAGGGCGAGTCGCCTTTTCCCGATCGAGAAACGCTCGCGAATGATTTCCGTCGGCTGAAGCGCTTTGGTTTCCAAGCCGTCCGGCTCTATGACCTCCCGAACGAGGCCGTCCTGGGTGAGTTGGAAGCACAAGGTATCTATTTTTTCCTGGGGATTCCTTGGACTTGGCAGGTCGACTATCGCCGGGAAGCGCATTGCTTCGCTGAAGGAGAGCGTCTTCTTAAGGAAACCCTGGAAGCCATGGGGGGGCACCCTTTTCTGGCGGGTCTGCTGGTGGCCAACGAGATCCCTGCCGAGATGGTGCGCTGGATGGGCCGCGCTTGGGTGGCGGATTCTCTCGAACGATTGGTGGGGGTGGCGAAGGCCATGCTACCGGACTTGCCCTGCGGTTACGCCACCTTTCCTCCGACGGAATTTCTTTGTCCGCGGAACGCCGATTTCTACGCAGCCAACGTCTACCTCGAGGTCATGGCAGACTGGCGGGCCTACCTCCGGCGGCTCCATCACTTCGCGGGAGATCGGCCGCTTTTGCTGAGTGAGTTTGGGGTGGACGCCTCCACGCACGGCAAAATTGGCCAAGCCAACCTGCTGTCCGAGGCGGCTTTCGCGGCGGAGGAGGAGGGAGCGGCTGGCTTCACCGTGTTTTCCTGGTCGGACGCTTGGCATGCCCCGGACGGCGATGGTGGCGATTGGGCCTTCGGGATCGTGGATGCGCAAGGGCATGAAAAGCTGGCGGCGGGGGCCTTGCGGGCCACTTTTGAAGCCCTGGGCAAGCAGCCCGCCCTCCCGCAACCGAAGGTCTCCCTCATCGTCTGCACTCGCAATGGAGCGCCCACCTTAGCCGCCTGTCTCGAGTCTCTCCGCCAGCAAAGCTATCCTGACTATGAGGTCATCGTGGTGGATGACGGATCGACCGATGAAACCTCCCGGATTCTCAAGGGCCTGCGAGGGATCGAGGTGATTTCGCAAGAGCCGGCCGGCCTTTCCGCTGCTCGCAATGAAGGAGCGGCCGCGGCCAGGGGAGAACTTTTGGTCTACACGGATGACGATTGCGTAGCGCCCTCCTTTTGGCTGCACGAGTTGGTATCGGTCCTCGAGCGAGAAGGGGCCGAGGTCGCCGGCGGACCGAATGTGCCTTTCGCCCCCGCGGCCGGGCTGGCCGGGGTGGTGGCGCGGGCTCCGGGCAATCCGGCTCACGTTCTTCTGGATGATGTCGAGGCCGAGCATCTCCCGGGCTGCAATCTGGCCGTGACGAAGGCTGCCTGGGGAGCAATCGGGGGTTTTGATCCGCAATTCCGGACCGCGGGGGACGATGTCGATTTTTGTTGGCGATTGCGCGAGGCGGGCTATCGCCTGGTGTTTGCTGGCGGTGCGATGGTTTGGCACCATCGGCGCGGGAGCCTCGCCGGGTATCTTCGGCAGCAGATCGGCTATGGCCGGGCCGAGGCGCTTCTGCTGGCCAAACATCCCGAGCGCTTCCGGGGGGGAGGGGGAGCCCGTTGGAGGGGGGTGGTCTATGAGGGCCTCGGTCGTCTAGGGGGAAGGCCGGGTCGCCTCTATCAGGGCGTCTTCGCCACCGCGGGCTACCCCCGGCTGTATGGCACGAGCTGCGCGGCGCCAGCCGATTGGTTAGGCGGGGTGAGTGTGCTGGCTTTGGGCTTGCTCGCGAGCCTGGCTAGTCTGCTTTCGATCTGGTTTCTGGTGCTGGCGATTCCTCTGTGGGCGGCACACGCTTGGCCCGCCTTCTGGCAAGCGCGCTCCCGGGTGAGCGTTCACGAGGCGGGGTTTCGCGGGAGACGCTGGCAAGTCTTTCTGCTGACTTGGCTGCAAGGCATTGCGCGGAGCGCAGCCCGGCTGGTGGGCGCTTTGGCCAAGGGCAGGCTGGCTCCCTGGGAGTGGCCTCGGGTGGCATGGCCCCAGTCCCTGGCTCCCTTGCCGCTGCTGGTGGGACGGGTTTCCTTCTGGAATCGCAGCGGGGTGGACCGTCATGCTTGGCTGGCTGCGGTTTTGGAGGAACTGCCTGGCAAGGGCTGGCAGGTGGAGGTCGATCCCGGTTGGCAAGCGTGGGATCTCAGGCTTCGCGCAAGAGATCCCTTTCAGACGGAGGTCATGACCGCCACGGAATACCACCCGGCTGGAGGGCGCTTGCTTCGCATCCGGCTGAAGCTTTCGCTGCGAGTTTTCTGCTGGGCGCTTCTTGTGCAGCTCTTTGCCCTGGCTCTCGGGGCCTCGCTCGGTCTGGGATCGCTTCTGCCTCTCGCTGGGTCGATGGCCCTCAGCTTGGGAGTCTTGGGGGCGGCTTGGCTTCGCTATCGTCGGCTCTTCTACCTCGTGGCCAGGCTGGCGCGCCAGGTGGGCTTTCATTGAGGGTGGAAGGGTTCGGGGTTCAGGTTTCGGGTTTCAGGGTCTTGGATTCGAAGGATGGCAGGGCCACTAGGACTTCGACCCAGGCGGTGCGGGCGGCGTTGAAGCCGGTCACGATTTGGTAGCGGTAGCCTTCTGTCGGGAGAAGGGGCCGGAGGAGGTCTTCATACTCGCGTTCGACCTCGATGTTCTTGAAATCGGGGAAGGCGTCGAAGACTTGTTCGGTGGTCCACTCCCGCAAGAGAAACACGGCCAGTCGGTTCTTTCCGGGCGCAAGCCAGGCAGCGGTGGCGGCTTCGTCGTCTCTCATTTCCCAGGCTCCCTGGCTGTAAAAGACCAGACTGGGCTCGGTGAAGCGACAGGCGCGGAACTCGGTGCCCGTGGGCAGGTCTTTGGCTAGTTCTTGAATGGCAAGCGCGGGATGGAGGGCGCGCACCTGCCGACCCAGCCCTTCTACCACCAAGGCGCTCACGAGATTGGCCCCCAGAAAGAGGCCGAGGGCTTGTTTCCTGAGGAATCCCAGGCCTAGAACCAGGCCGGCGATGAGCAGGCCGGCCAGCCCGAAGAGATTCCGGAGGCCGGAGAGGCCTTCTGGGAGAGGGGCAGCCACGGCCAGCAGGAAGAGAAAGAGGGCCGCCCCGGCAAAGAGGCCAAAGGGCAGCCAAAACCAGCGGCGTTGGGCCGGGCTGGCCAGCTGCGGGAGGCGGCCCTCGGCCAAGAGCAGGAGGAAGAACCCGCCAAAACCGGGCAGGACATAGTGGGGCAGCTGGGTTCGGTAGAGAGCGAAGACCAGGTAGGGCGCCAGAAACCAGGCCAGGAGAAAGGCCCCTTTCGGCCCCAGTTTGCGGCATCGCTCCCGGGTGAGGGTCAAGAGAAAGGCCATCCAGGGGAAGAGGCTGATGAGGGCAAACAGGAGATAGGGCAGGACGGGGAGGAAGAGCCGACCATTGAATGATTGGAGGCCTCTTTCGATGACATGCTCTCCCATCCCCCCTTCCCAGAAGGCGCCTTCGGTCTGCCAGAGGGCCGGTATGCCCCAGGTGCCTAGGCCGAGGAGGTAAAAGACGAGGAAGGAGAGGGGCTGAAGTCGCCCCCAAGGCACCGCCACCCGTCCCAGTGGCCAACGGTAGAGCAGCAGCCCCAGCACGAGGACCACCAGGGGGATGGGCCCCTTCACGAGGAAGGCGAAGGCTTGCGAGCCCACCAGGAGCCAAAACCAACGATTGAAGCGAGGGGGCTCTTCCTGGGCGAAGAGCAGGCGAGCCAGGGCGTAGAAGCTGAGGACCGTGCCCAAGATCATGGGCATGTCCGCCACGCAGAGACGTCCATGGATGAGAACTTGGGCCGAGGTCAGCCAAGCGAGGCCGGCCAGGAATCCGGCCCGCGCGCTAAAGAGAAAACGGCCGAGGGCGCCCAAGGTGACCGCCACCAACCAAGCCGACCACACGGAGTGCAAGCGTGCGCCGATTTCTGATTTTCCGAAAATCCAGTAGTGGACCCGCATCAGCCAGTAGGAGCCGACGGGTTTGTCGAATCGGTAGTCTCCATTGAAGTAGGGCACGATCCATTCGCCGCGTTCCCTCATTTCATGGGTGGCTTGGGCGAAACGAGGTTCGTCCCGGTCCATGAGCGGCAGGGAGGAGATTCCCGGGAGGAGGAGGCCTAGGGCGAGAGCGAGGAAGACCAGCGCCGAGGCCCGGGGCGATTCCAAGCGGGTCCAGAAGGGGTTCGGCGCGGTCGCGGGCATGAGACCGGCATGGGTAGTGGGTCAGCCTTCTCTGGTCAACGGCCGTTGTGGAGCGCCGAGCCGGAACGGGGGAGGCCGGGCGCGTCCTGCGGCGAGGGCGCTTTTTTTGCCGGGGGGCTTATACCAAGCTCCAGAATTCACTGGAAGAATGGAGGGAAGGTGGAGTGGGGAAGAGGCGCTGAAGCGCGGGGAAGGAAGAGCCGGAGTCTTTCGAGCCAGCCCTGCGTTGCTCCTCGGTTACGGTGCCTGCACCGCGCCCTCGTCGCGCCTTGGTCTGGCCCGAAATCCACTCGGCCATTCTACCA
>JBCCJK010000009.1 GCA_039027815.1 Verrucomicrobiota bacterium | reverse complement strand
GCTTCCATTGCGAGGCCTTCCGCTAACGCTCCAGCCCCCTCCATTCCACCTCTCCAACGACAACAAACTAACCACCTCACCCCTCACTTCAGCTTCAACTAAATCCAACTCTTTTTGGCTCCGTTAGGGAGACCACTTCACTTCTCTCCCATTATTTTCCGCGAAGAGCCACTTCTATTATTATTGGCGAATTTGAGGCATGGCTATTTAAGGCAAAAAAGAAAATAAAGGCGGCGATTTTGTAAAAATAGTTTATGAAGGGGGTTGGGCGACAATCCATTACAACAAATAGGGGTCAGGCAACAGCCTGACAAATATTGACTCTTTTAACCGAGGAGACGAGCTGAACTTGGCAGCTCAACGAACTCGGACAGAGAATCGGCATGGAATGCGGCGGCACCATCCCCGGCCTCAGCGACGGCGTGCTCAAATACGGCTACAACGAGAAAGGAGAAGTCGCCGCCGCAGACCATAACGCCGAGCCTAACTACAGCACGCCCGGCAGCAACCTCACCGACTGGAACTACACTTACGACGAGATCGGCAACCGCAAAAGCTACTCAAGGAGCGCCGGCGCTGAGTCCCGCGAACGCGGAGATCTCGCCCGCTCCCACCCGCATCAACGACCTTCACCTCAACCCCATCTGATACCAATCTCCAGAATTCACTGGAAGAATGGAGGGAAGGTGTTGTGGGGAAGAGGCGCTGAAGCGCGGGGAAGGAAGAGCCGGAGTCTTTCGAGCCAGCCCAGCGTTGCTCCTCGGTTACGGTGCCTGCACCGCGCCCTCGTCGCGCCTTGGCCTGGCCCGAAATCCACTCGGCCATTTTACCAGCCAATTCCGCAGCTTGGTATGAGCCGGACTCTTTGAGAAGAGACTGGAAAACTACTCCTGTAGCTTGCTACTCGACTACCTCAGGCCGCCCAGCAAACGGTCCAGCTGGCTCAAAGCTACTGTTGGCTTTGCGGCCTGCCAGATCAGCCAAGACAGCGCCAAAAAACCGGGCCTAGCTGGAAACCTTCGAAGACTGAGCTTGGAGCGGAGGGTTACGCTGCATCGAGAAGTCATTGTTTAAACCACGAAGATCTACCTGAAAAACGCCTAGCCTTGGTGGGCCGCGACGTCCCCGGCGCGGCGGGTGCGATGAGCCGATGTGCAAACCACTCACCCACCCAAGGGCTTTCCGGCTAGCTATCACTTGGGTAAGGCTGCACCCAGAACAAAAAGTCTCCCCCCACCGCGCCGGGGACGTCGCGGGCCACCGGGGATAGCTTGCTGCTCTGGTTTCTGGAGGGCTTAGGGGAGGAGTTCGAGGCCGAAGCGTTTTCCGATGAGGGCCAGGCCGCCAAAGCAGGCGAATGTGAGGACGCAAGCGGCCGCGAGGGTGACGAGGAAGGGAATGCCTTTGTTCAGCATCCAGGGAAGGAGGAGGAACATGGGTAAGGTGGGGAGGACATACCAGAAGGTATACCAGGCGTGGTTGGCGATTTTTTCGGTGCTTTGTTTCTCAGCGTAGAGCCAACACATGGCCAGAAGGGTGACCAATGGCAGAGAGGCGATGAGTGCGCCGAGTCGATCGCTACGCCGGGCGATCTCTGAAACGAGAACCACCAGTCCAGCGGTAATCAGGTATTTAAGGACGAGGGGCATGGCTGCTCCATCGCTTGTGGGGGTGAGGTTTTCAAGGCTTCACCGTGATGTCCACCAGTGAGTGCGGTGAGGGAGCGTTCCGGGAGTTCAAGGCGGGGGGGTGCCTCTTTCACCTGTAATACCAACCTCCAGAATTCACTGGTAGAATGGAGGGAAGGTGTTGTGGGGAAGAGGCGCTGAAGCGTGGGGAAGGGAGAGCCGGTGTCTTTCGAGCCAGGCCTGCGTTGCTCCTCGGTTACGGTGCCTGCACCGCGCCCTCGTCGCGCCTTGGTCTGGCCCGAAATCCACTCGGCCATTCTACCAGCCAATTCTGGAGCTTGGTATAAGTGGGACTTCCTCGCAAAAAAGGGGCAGGTGAGAATGCGTCATCATGACGACCCCTTTCGCGCTGCGACCTGGAGGGCAATTCTCTCGAAATTCACGCTGCCGTTCTGCCAGTTTATCCGGCAGCTGGCTGACCAGGCTTAGCGAGAGGTGGCGAGGCGACGGGTTTCGGCGGCCCGGCGCATGTCGAGCGTGACTGGGAATTCTTCGATGGCTTCTTCGTCCAGTGGCTGGAGATCGCGGGGGCGGAGTCCTTGCTGGTGGCCATGGCTTTGGAAGCGGGAGAGGCGTCGCCCTTCGGCTTCGTAAGCATTGACCGGTGCGGTCTCAGGGTTGCGTCCCCCGGGGTGGGCCACGTGGTAGGTGCAGCCGCCGAGAGAGCGGTCGCTCCAGGTGTCGAAGAGGTCGATCTGGAGCGGGCTGTCGAGTGGGGTGAAGGGGTGGAGGGAGGAGTGGGGGTTCCAGGCTTTGTAGCGGATGCCGGCCACATATTCTCCGTGGGTCCCGGTGCTGCGAAGCGGGATTTGGCGCCCATTGCAGGCCAGGACATGCCGCCGGTCGGTCAAACCGGTCACTTTGACCTGAATGCGCTCGATGGAGGAGTCGACGTAGCGGGCGGTGCCGCCAGCGGCCGATTCCTCGCCCAGGACGGTCCATGGCTCGATGGCGTTGCGGACTTCCAGCTCGATCCCATCGTAGTCGACCGTGCCCACGAGCGGAAAGCGGAACTCTACGAAGGGTTCAAACCAGTCGAGTTCCATGGGGAAGCCGCTCGCGGTGAGGTCTTCGGCCACGTCCTTCATGTCCTGGCGACAGAAGTGGGGGAGCATGAATTTGTCATGCAGCTCGGTGCCCCAGCGCACGAGGCGTTTGTCGTAGGGCTGCTCCCAGAATTTGGCCAGGAGGGTGCGCAGGAGGACGTTTTGCACGAGGCTCATTTGGGGGTGAGGGGGCATTTCGAAGCCGCGGAATTCGACGATGCCGAGGCGTCCGGTCGAGCTGTCTGGGGAGAAGAGTTTGTCGATGCAGAATTCCGCCCGGTGGGTGTTGCCGGTGAGGTCGGTCAGGAAGTTGCGCAAGGCGCGGTCGACGATCCAGGGCTGCTGGACCTCGCCTTTGGGGATGCCTTGGAAGGCGACTTCGAGGTCGTAGAGGCGATCGGTCCGGGCTTCGTCGACTCGCGGTGCCTGGCTGGTGGGGCCAATGAAGAGGCCCGAGAAGAGGTAGGAGAGGGCCGGGTGATGCTGCCAGTAGGTGAGGAAGCTTTGGAGCAGTTCTGGGCGACGGAGAAAGGGGCTCTCCGCGGGGATTTCCCCCCCGATGGTGACGTGGTTGCCCCCTCCGGTGCCGGTGTGGCGGCCATCGTGGAGGAATTTGTCCGTGCCGAGTCGGCTGGCGCGAGCTTCCCGGTAGAGGGTTTCGGTGATGAATTTCTGCTCTTCCCAGCTTTTGGCCGGGTGGGTGTTGACTTCGATGACGCCGGGATCCGGGGTGATCTTGAAGTTTTGCAGTCGATGGTCGTGAGGGGGCTCATAACCCTCCAGGACGAGGGGCAGGTCGAGTTCTTTGGCGGTGATTTCAGCCGCCGCCACGAGCTCGAGGTAGTGTTCGAGGTGATTGGCGGGTGGGAGGAAGAGGTGCACTTTTCCCTGACGGGGCTGGACGGTCATGGCGGTGAAGGCTTGCAGCTCACCTTCCTCGAGGTGGACGGGATCATCCGTGGGGAAGAGGCTTTGGAGGGCCTGCTGAGGGCCGCTGCGGCCCATGCCGATCGATTCCATCCAAGCCTGCACGTCGGGAAGGAATTCCTGGTAACGGTTGGCGAATTTTTCGAGCGGGTTTTGCAGTTCTTCGAGCGCTTCCAAGGGTGAGCGGTCAAAGGGCAGAGGACGCTTGTCCTCAGGAATCCAGGGCAAGGAGCGAAGAGGCAGGCGCAGGCCCATAGGGGAGGAGCCGGGCATGAGGAACATGTGCGGGCGGCGGAAGACCCAGTCGCTGCTGGTCCATTTGTCTACCCGGTGATCCCATTGCAAGGGGATGGCGTAGCCGGTGGCGGTTTTGAGGCCCTGGTCGAGGGTGCGGACGAGGTTGGCCCGCTCGAAGTCTTCATCGAGCTTCCAGTGATGGGGGTCGGTATTGTAGGGGAGAGTCCCTTCCTTCCAGAGATAGAAGAAGAGGTCTTCGTAGCCGGGGACGACGTGGGGCTGGACGCCGAGGACTTCGGTGAAGCGTCGGGCAAAGCGTTCCGCGTCTTCGATGCCATGTCCGTAGTCGATGGCGGTGTCGGCCAGGAGTTCGGGATGATGCCAGAGCGGCTGGCCGTCTTTGCGCCAGTAACACTGCTCGGCCCAGCGGGGGAGGTCCTCTCCGGGATACCATTTTCCCTGGGTGTGCAGGAGGAGGCCGCCCGGTCCGAAGTGGTCTTTCATTTTGCGCAAGAGCACGTTGGCGAGGCGGCGTTTTTGGGGGCCGTCGGCGGCGGTGTTCCACTCGGCTTCGTCCGGGTGGTCCAGCGCCACGAAGGTGGGCTCCCCTCCGGTGGTCATTTTCACGCCGAGGTCGGCAAGTCGCCGGTCGGCCAGCTTTCCGAGGGCGTCGATTTTTTCCCACTGCGCGGGCTGGTAGGGTTGGGTCACGCGCGGGGCTTCTCGGATGCGGTAGACTTCGTTTGAGAAGTCGAAGGTGGTTTCACATTCGCTGGTGCGCCCTTCGATGGGGGCGGCGCTCCGGAAGTGGGGCGCGGCCGCCAGGGGGATGTGGCCCTCCCCTGCGAAGAGCCCGGAGGTGGGGTCGAGGCCGATCCAGCCGCCTCCGGGCACGTAGGCTTCGACCCAGGCATGGAGGTCTGTGAAGTCGCTCGGGGGGCCGGAGGGGCCATCGAGACTTTCCTGGTCGGGCTTGAGCTGGATGAGGTAGCCGCTGACAAAGCGTGCCGCCAACCCGAGGTGGCGAAGGAGTTCGACCATGAGCCAGGCGGAGTCCCGGCAGGAACCTTGGCCGCGCTTGAGCGTTTCGTGCGGGGTTTGCACTCCAGGTTCCATGCGGATGCCGTAGTCGACGGCTTGGTAGACCAGTTGATTGACGTCCACCAGGAAGTCTACCGTCCGGCGGGGTGTGAGGTCGACCCGAGCGAGGAAGTCCTTGAAGAGCTGCCCGACCCGGGGGTTGCGCCGGAGGTAGGGGGAGAGTTCTTTTTTGAGGGCCGAGCTGTAGGGGAAGGGAAATTCCTCAGCCGCTTCCTCGAGGAAGAAGTCGAAGGGATTGATGGTCACCATGTCGGCGATGACTTCGACGCTGATTTCCATCCGGCGCATCTTTTCAGGAAAGACGAGGCGGGCCTGGTAATTGCCAAAAGGGTCCTGCTGCCAATTCAGGTAGTGCTCCCCGCCCTCGACCTGAAACGAGTAGCTGAAGATGGGGGTCCGGCAGTGAGGGGCAGGTCGCAGGCGGAAGATGTGCGGGTAATGCTGAACGAGCCGGTCATAGGTGTAGCTCGTGCGGTGCTGAATCGCGACGCGTATCGACATGGCGGAAAGCGGTGGGTCCGAAGGTGCAGAGAGGGGCGCGGCCTATAGCTGTTTTTCCAATCTTCGCAAGCGCAAACCGCGAAGGAGAGGGGGCGCTTTGTTTGGGAACCCTTGAGAATGAATTGGTTAAGAGGGAGGAAAGAATCGTAGGAGAAGAGCCTATTTCTTTCCCACAATCCGCTTGCGTCGTTCAAACGTTTGTTTTAACGGAGTCCAGATCATTCAAACAATCGTTTGATTTCATTGTGACGACTGTGAGCAACGAAGCCGAAGCTGGCACCCGCCAGCGGATCATGGAGACCGCCGAGCGCCTTTTTGCGGAGCAGGGCTTTGAGGCGGTTTCTCTGCGGGAGTTGACGCAGGAGGCTGAGGTGAATCTAGCGGCTGTGCATTATCATTTTGGCGGCAAGGAGGAGCTGATTGACCAGATGACTTCTCGTTACATGAATTGGGTGAATGCGGATCGGCTGGCTCTTTTGGAGAAATTGGAAGAGCGGGGGGAGCCGGCTGAGGTGGCAGAGATCGTGGAGGCCTTTCTCCAGCCTTTGCGAACGGTGGTGAGTCAAAGCGAGCGTTCGGAGGCCATTTTTTACAAGTTCATGGGTCGCTGCATTTCGGAGCGAAACCACCGGCTGCCAAGCGAGGCGGCCGAGCTTTTCCAGCGGATGGTGAGTCGCTTTTCTCAGGCGTTGGAGCGGGCCGTTCCCCATCTGGACGAGGAAGAGCTGCTCTGGCGCTTGCACTTCACGGTCGGCGTGATGGTGCAGACTCTTTTGCACGCCGACTGGCTTCCCACGATTTCGCAAGGCCGCTCCGGCCGGCCCGATTCGGAGACGGTGATGCGTCGGATGACTCAATTTTGCGCCTTTGGCTACCGCGCCCCCGCTACAGATGAAAGCAAGTAAGAGCTTTTTGTTAGGAGTGTCTCTGGTGGGGTCGGCTTGCGTCGGATCCCTGCAAGACATCCGCATGGGAAAGGCGCAAGAGCTAACTCCGGAGCGGTGGTTTGCCACGACCGAGGGGCGGGCCGGCGTGGATCACCAATGGGTCGAGCGATTTGGGGACAAGCGGTTGGAAGCACTCATTGGGGAGGCGCTGGAGAATAATTACGACCTCAAGCTGGCCGGCCTCCGCGTGCAGCAGGCTGAATTCACGGCCAAGCGGGCCATGTCGGATCTCAGCCCCATTTTGAATGGGGGTTTGGATTCTTCGCGTCGGCGCCAGAATTTTATTGGCTTCCCAGAATTCGGGGGCGCGGGCACGCAGGCGCCGGGCGAGGTGCTGGTCAATCGCAACAATAGCTTCGGCGCTTCCCTGGATCTCAGTTGGGAGCTGGATATTTGGGGGCGGGTGCGGGCGGGCGCGCTGGGAGACACGGCGGACGCGCAGGCCGAAGGGCAGGAATTGCGCGCGGCCCGCAGCTCTCTCGTGGCGCAGGTGTCCAAGGCTTGGTTTGCTTTGATCGAGGCCAACCAGCAAGTCGAGAACGCGGAGAGAAGCTTGCAGCTGACCAAGGAGACGGAGCAAATCATTCGCGACCGGTTTGAGATGGGACAGGTGGACGACCAGGGAACGGGCACCGAGCTGCGCTTGGCCATGTCCGATTCAGAAACGCAGCGAGCTCGCCTGAACCAACTGCAAAGGGTCAAGGAAGACTCCCTGCGCCAACTGGAAATCTTGCTCGGGCGTTATCCCCAAGGCGCGCTCGGGGCGGGCAATCGGCTACCGAGCGCGCCTGCCATGCCGCCGGCGGGCCTGCCTTCGGGCTTGCTCCTGCGGCGGCCGGATATTTTGGCGGCCGAGCGACGATACGTCGGCACCAAATTTCGCCTGACGGAGGCCAAGCGGGCCTTTTTCCCGCAGTTCAGTCTGACCGGGAGTGCCGGGACTTCGACGGAGGACTTGGATGAGATCCTCAATAGCGATTTTGGGATTTGGAGTTTGGCCGGCAATTTGACGCAGCCGCTTTTTGTGGGCGGACGGCTCACGACGGAGAAGCGTCTTCGGGAGTTGGCGGACGAGACGGCGGCGGTGGAATTGCAACAGACGGTCTTAGAAGCTTTCCGGGAGGTGGAGACGGCCTTGGCAGTGGAGCGCTTCCTGGCACGGCAGGAGGAGGCGCTCTATTCGGCTCTCCAGCTGGCGGAGGAGGCATCGGTCGAGTCGCGCCGGGACTACGTGGAGGGAGTGGGAGACATTCTCACCCTTTTGAACGCCCAAGGGCTCGTTCTTTCGGCCAGTTCCGATTGGATCACGGTGCGCCGCGAGCGCCTCGAAAATCGCATCGACCTTCATTTGGCCCTGGGAGGCGATTACCAGGCTAAGAAATTGTAATTCGGTAACAGAAAGATCATGGCAACGTCACGACCAAAATTGGCCCTCAAGTGGGGGCTTCTCGGAACCGGAGTGCTCGTCTGGGTAAGCGCCATCGCCTTTCTCATCGTGGGCGGACTCTTCCAGGCAGGACCCAAGGCCGAGAAGAAGGAGCGAGTGGTGGTCCCTCCGGCTGTCCGGATCTTGACGCTCCAAGCAGGTGAGGAGAAGCCCCAGATTTCGACCCAGGGGTTCGTAGAACCTCGGCAGCAGACCGCCCTGGCGGTGCAAGTCAGTGGTCGGGTCGAAAGGGTCCACCCGAACTTTGAGGCGGGGGGGGTCTTTCGGCAGGGTGAGGTGCTGGTGAGTTTGGAAAAAGAAGACTACCAAGCCCAATGGGAGCAGGCCCGCTCGGACTTGGCGGAGGCCAAGCTCACTTTGGAGTTGGAGCGAGCGCGGGCCGAGCAGGCGGCTCGGGATTGGAAGCGGCTCGGCCAAGGAGAGGCCTCTTCTTTGACTTTACGCGAGCCTCAGCTCCGGAGCGCGGTGGCCCGGGTCAAGGCGGCGGAGGCCAATGTGGCCTCGGCGGCCCGCAATCTGGAGCGGACTGAGATCCGCGCGCCTTATGATTGCCGGGTGCTGGCCCAAGACGCCGATGTGGGGGCCTTCCTTTCCCCCGGCATGATGGTCGGCACGGTCTACTCGGTGGCTGACTTTGAGATTCGCCTGCCGGTCTCTCTGGAAGATTATGGGTTCCTGGCCCGGGACGAGGAGGGCAAGCTGGAAGCGTCTGTCCACTTCGAGGGCGAAGTGGGAGGCCAAGTGGTTCGCTGGGAGGGCCGGGTGCTGCGGGAAGAGGGGGCCCTGGAGCGGGAGACGCTTTCCAAGTATCTGGTGGCAAAGGTGCAGCCAAATCAGGAAGCGCCCTTCGGGCTGGAATGGCCGGCGGTGGGGTTCTTTCTGCGGGCGGTGGTGGAAGGGCAGGCCTTGCAGGGGGTGAGTGTGGTCCCGCGCGTGGCGCTCAATCAAGAGGACCAAGTCATGGTGGTGGATGCGGAGAATCGCCTGCGCTTTCGCGATGTGGAAATCCTGCGTTCGCAGCGGGAGACGGTCTATGTCTCGGGTGGGCTGAAGGCGGGGGAGCGGATTATTTTGAGTCGCTTGCAGGCCCCGATCGAAGGCATGGAGGTGAATGTGGCGGAAGAAGTGGACCTCGAAGGAAATGTCCTGGGCCCCAAGGAAGGCCCGCAAATGGCGGACGCCGCCTGACCTTTAGCTCGATACCGGCATGGAAAAATTGATTCAATGGTGTTCCCGCAACCACGTCGCGGGCAATTTCATGATGCTGGCCATCCTGATGGGAGGGATCATCACGTGGTTCCAACTCCGGAAGGAAATTTTCCCGGAATTGACCTTGGATGCCGTTTCCGTCCAGGTCATCTACGAGAACGCCACGCCCGATGAGGTGGAGGAGGGGGTGGTCATCCCGATCGAAGAGGCCATTGCGGATGTCGAGGGCATCCGGCGTATGACTTCGCGGAGTTCGCGAGGGTATGGCACCGTGACGGTGGAAGTGGAAAATGGCTATGCCACGCGCGATGTCATGGATGAGATCAAAACGGAGGTCGATGCCATCGACAACTTCGCCGAGGAGGCCGAGGAGCCCATCGTGGAGCAGGTCCAAGTGCAGTCCCAGGTGCTCAGCATCACCATCTCGGCCGACACGGATGAGAAGACCCTGCGGGGTCTGGGAGAGAGGGTGCGCGACGATTTGCTGACCTATGTGCCGGAGGCCGAAGGTTTCGGAGATCGAGTGGCGCAGATGCTCCGAGGCGAAACCCAAATTACGCGAGTGGAGTTGGCTGCGGCCCGTCCTTATGAAATCTCGATCGAGGTTCCCGAAAACACCCTCCGCAAGTTTGATCTCAGCTTGCAGGAAGTGGCCAATGCGGTCCGGCGCTCCTCGCTCGATCTTCCCGCTGGTTCCATGAGAACGAGTGCTGGGGAGGTGGTGGTCCGCGCCATGGGCAAGCGCTACACTGAAGAGGACTTTGCCAGTGTGGTCGTGAAGACCCGCGCCGATGGCTCGCAGGTCTACTTGGGAGACTTGGCCCAGATCGAAGATGGATTCGAAGACATCGATCTCAATTCCCGCTTCGACCGCCAGCCCTCCATTTTGGTGAATGTCTTCCGGGTGGGAGAACAGGACACCCTGGTGATCGCCAAGGCGGTCAAACAATACCTGGCGCAAGCCAAGGATCTTTTTCCGGAAGGCATCACGCTGGAAATCTGGAATGACCAGAGCAAGTATTTGCAAGGCCGACTCGATCTCATGCAGCGAAATGCGCTGGCCGGGTTTCTGCTGGTCATGCTGGTCTTAGCCGTCTTTTTGCGCCCCAGCCTGGCGATGTTGGTGGCCTTGGGAATCCCGGTCGCCTTCGCGGGAGGGATTTGGATGATGCCGGAGCTGAGCGTCTCGATCAATATGATTTCGCTCTTCGCTTTCATCCTGGTATTGGGAATCGTGGTGGACGATGCCATCGTGGTAGGTGAGAACGTCTACACCCAAATCCAGCAAGGCATTCCCCCGAGGGAAGCGGCCTGGCGGGGGACCCATGAGGTGGGGGTGATTGTGATTTTCGGGGTGCTCACGACCGCGGCCGCCTTCACCCCGATGCTCGGTCTGAGCGGAGCCAGTGGCAAGATCTGGCCGAACATTCCTTTGGTGGTGATTCCCACGCTGCTCTTTTCGCTGGTCCAGTCGAAGTTGGTCCTGCCAGCGCACTTGGCCTTTTTAAAGCCGCGCGACCCCCACAAGAAAGTCGGTCCGATCACTCGCTGGCAAAGAGGGGTTTCGGATGGCTTGGAGAAGTTCATTCAAAAGCGCTATCAGCCATTCATCCAACGGGCGCTCGGCTTTCGCTATTTGGTGATTGGCTGTTTCGGGGTGGCCTTCTGTGTGATTTTGGGATTGATCGCCGGAGGATGGATCAAGACGGAGTTCTTCCCGCAAGTGGAAGGGGATGTGATCTCGGCCAAGATCGAGATGCCCCTGGGGGCACCCTTCGTCGATACCGAAGAAGCAGTGCGCCGTTTGGAATCGGCTGCCTGGAAGCTGAATGAGGAATTTCAGGATCGGGAAGGGAACCCGGCGGTGGTCCATGTGTTGGCGACTTCGGGCGGGCAGCCTTTCACGGTCAGCGTGGTGGACGAGGGCGGTCCTCAGGGCAGCTACCTCGGGGAGGTCACGGTGGAGTTGGTGGCAGCGGCCACTCGGGACGTGGCCGCCGAGCGCATCCTGCAGCGTTGGCGGGAGTTGGCTGGGGTCATTCCGGGGGTGCTGGAGTTGAGTTACATCACGGAAACCGCCCGCGGTGGGGCGGCCATCGACCTGGCGATTACGGGTTCGGATCTCCGCCAGCTCGACGCGGCCACCCAGCATGTGAAAGAGCGCCTGGAGGACTATCCGGGCGTCTTTGGAATTTCTGATTCCAATCGTTTGGGACGGGAAGAAATTCGTTTTCGCGAACTCACTCCGGCGGGCAAGGCCCTCGGGCTGCGTTTGGATGATATTGCGCTCCAAGTGCGGCACGCCTTCTTCGGCGACGAGGCGCAGCGGCTCCAGCGGGGTAAGGACGAGATCAAAGTCATGGTGCGTTACCCCGAGGAGGAGCGGCGCTCCGTGAACAGTCTTGAGGAGATGAAAATCCGCACTCCCCAAGGCATGGAGGTGCCCCTGCTTCAGGTGGCGATTCCCGAGCCCGGGCGGGGAGCCTCTGCCATTCTGCGAACCGACCGGCAGCGGACTGTCAATATCCAGGCAGATGTCGATAGCGAGGTGGCCAATGCCAATCAGGTGGTCGGTCGTTTCACCAAGGAAGTCCTGGACCCGCTCCCGGAGGAGTTCCCGGGCGTTCGCTGGACCTTTGAAGGGGAGCAGAAGGACCAAAACGAAAGCATCACGCAGATGGGCCAGAAGTTTCTTTTGGCATTGCTGATGATGTATGTGCTGATGGCCGTGCCCCTGCGCTCTTACATCCAACCCCTGATCATCATGTCCGTCATCCCCTTTGGGATTCTCGGGGCCGTGGTGGGGCATTTGATTCTCGGTTTGGAGCTGAGCATCATGTCTATGTGTGGGATCGTGGCTTTGGCCGGGGTGGTGGTGAATGACAGCTTGGTGTTGGTCGATTATGTCAATCGCCATCGCAAGGAATCGGCCACAGTGCGGGAAGCGGCCGTGCGAGCTGCCTCGGCCCGCTTTCGGGCCATCACGCTGACTTCGCTCACGACCTTTGCCGGTCTCATGCCGATGCTGCTGGAGCAGGATTTGCAGGCCAAGTTTTTGATCCCGATGGCGGTCTCTTTGAGCTTCGGCATTTTGTTTGCCACGCTCATCACCCTGATTCTGGTGCCTTCGGTCTACCTCGTTTTGGAAGACATCAAAGCCCTCTTGGGGAGGCTTTTCGGAAAGGACTTGTCCCCGGACAGGGCTCTCGAAGCGGCCGAGGCGGGCCAGTCTGTCTGAAGCCCGAGGAGGGGGCCTGCGCTCTCGCGGGAGGGGTGTCGGCCGGGGGCAGCCCCTCTCCCCGCGCTGAGTTTTTTCTGTCCATTCGAGAGAGAGGAAGTAGGAGGGAACACGATGTCGGCCGCCAACGAAGAACTCGCCCAGCGCAACACGCGCCTCTTCGTGCTCTGGCGCTTGTTCTTCAATTGCCGGTTCTACTACCCGGTCTACGCCATCATGTTTCTCGACTATGGGCTGAGCATGGCGGAGTTCGCTTGGCTGAATGCGATTTGGGCAGGAGCCATTGTGCTGCTGGAGGTGCCCTCGGGCGCTCTCGCGGACATCGTGGGGCGTAAGGCGCTCATCGTTTTTGCGGCTGTCCTGATGGTCGTCGAAATGGTGATTTTAGCCTCCATGCCAGTGGGGAGTCCTTGGCTCTTTGCGGTTTTTGCTTTCAACCGGGTCTTGAGTGGGGCGGCGGAGGCGGCCGCCAGCGGGGCGGATGAGGCGCTGGCCTACGATTCTCTTCCCGAGGAGGGCAGAGAGAGGCGCTGGGCCAAGGTGAATGCCGGGCTGATGCGTTGGTCGAGCGTGGTCTTTTTCGTGACTTCGGTCTTGGGCGCGGTTTCCTACGATCCCGGCTGGATGACGAAGCTGGCTGGTTGGTTGGGCCTCGGGTGGGAACTGGAGCAGAGCGACACGGTGCGCTGGCCGGCCCTGTTGAACTGTTTTACGGGAGTGGCCGCCCTGGTGGTGGCTCTTCGGATGCGAGACCCACTGCCGATTCAAAAAGGTTCGGCCAGTCCGGTCCAGGAAGCGTTTGGGCAGACCTTTCGGACCACCAAATGGGTTTTGAGAACACCCCTGGTGCTGATCTTGATCGCGGTCGGTCTGACCTTCGACAGCATCATCCGAACCCACCTGACCTTGGTGAGTTCCTACTATCGTTTGGTGGAGATTCCTGAGGCCTTTTATGGCTTTCTGGGGGCAGCCGCTTCCTTGATTGGCTTGTTCATCGCGGGGCTTTCCGAGAAGATGCACGCGCGCCTCCGACCGGAAACCAATTTAGGAATCACGGCGCTCCTGACCTTCCTGGGCTTGGTGGGCCTGTCTCTGGCCATTCCCTATTGGGGTGTCTTGATGGTGATTCCGGTGGCTTTTGCCATGCGCTTTGCCATGTATTTTCAGACCGTGTATTTGAATGAAGCGACGCCTTCGGATCGGCGAGCCACCACGCTCAGCATCAAGGGACTTTCCATGAATTTAGCCTATGGTGGGGCCACGCTTCTTTTCGGCTGGCAAACGGCCTACCTGAGTGGGCGGGTCCCGGTGCCAGAGGACGGGGATCAGGAGACGGCGGTTTTTGGAGAGGCCCTCACCTGGTGGCCGTGGTATTTTCTGGTGACGGTGGGACTGCTCTTTGCCTTCGTGCGTTGGCAAACGAAAGGAGAAAAGATCGGCGAATTGCTCAAGCAAAAAGCGAACGAGTGAGCCTCTTCATACCAACCTCCAGAATACACTGGAAGAATGGAGGGGAGGTGTTGTGGGGAAGAGGCGCTGAAGCGCGGGGAAGGAAGAGCCGGTGTCTTTCGAGCCATCCCAGCGTTGCTCCTCGGTTACGGTGCCTGCACCGCGCCCTCGTCGCGCCTTGGTCTGGCCCGAAATCCACTCGGCCATTCTACCAGCCAATTCTGGAGCTTGGTATAAGACACGCCTCGAGTGACCGGATTCTAAAGTTCTCAAACCAAGCACCCCCTGTCTACCATTTCGGGGGACGTTCTTTTCGGCATTTCTTGCTTTCTGTGTATTCCGAACGAGACTCCGCGCCCTTCGCTCCCTGACGGCGGGGGATGGTTCTTATGAATACGCCTCCCTTTTCCGAACTTGGCTTGCGGCCGGAGCTTTTGTCTGCGCTGGAGGACTTGGGTTTCGAGCGTCCTTCGCCCATCCAAGCGCTCGCCATTCCACCCGCCTTGGAGGGGCGGGACTTGGTGGGTCTGTCTGCGACGGGCTCCGGCAAGACGGCCGCCTTCGGCCTTCCGCTCCTGGAGCGGATCGATACCCTCTCTCACGAAACCCAAGCTCTCATTCTCTGTCCCACGCGCGAGCTGGCCATGCAGGTCTGCGAGGAGATTCACCGGATGGGCGCAAAGTTGAGCGGGTTGCGAGCGGTCCCGGTCTACGGAGGGGCACCCTACGAGCGGCAAGTTCGGCAATTGCGACGTGGGGCGCACATCGTGGTGGGGACGCCCGGGCGGATTATGGACCATATGGACCGGCGGAACATCGATTTCTCGAAAGTGCGCTTGGCGGTCTTGGATGAAGCCGATCGCATGCTCGATATGGGCTTCGTGGAAGACATGGAAGCGATTCTGGGGGCTTTGCCCGCGGCCCGCCAAACGCTTTTTTTCTCGGCGACCATGCAGCGGACGGTCGAGCGTTTGATCGATCAATTCGGGCGTCATCCCGAGAAGGTCGAGGTCAAGCAGAAGGCCAAGACGGTGGCGACCGTCGACCAGTGCTACTACGAGGTGCGCGGCCGCTCCAAGGTGGAGGTGCTTTCCCGTTTGCTCGATATGGGGAGTGCCCGGTTGGGGATTGTGTTCTGCAATACCAAGCGGGCGGTCGACGAATGCGTGGAGGCCTTGCTGGCGCGTGGCTACGCCGCCGATCGGCTGCATGGCGATATCACCCAAGCGATGCGGGAACGAGTTTTGAAACGCTTTCGCGAGGGAACGGTCGAGCTTCTGGTGGCTACGGATGTGGCGGCCCGCGGCTTGGATGT
The DNA here is from genome assembly GCA_039027815.1 of Verrucomicrobiota bacterium. NCBI lineage: Bacteria > Pseudomonadati > Verrucomicrobiota > Verrucomicrobiota bacterium. Next base: position 62,187 of record JBCCJK010000009.1, on the reverse strand, counting down.
GGAGGAGATCGATGTGGTCTTCAATTATGACCTTCCTCAAGATCCAGAGGACTACGTGCACCGGATTGGCCGGACGGGGCGGGCGGGACGGTCGGGCTCGGCGGTCAGCTTTGTTTTTGGCCGCGAGGTCTATCGACTCCAGAGCATCCAAAAATACACTCGCCAGCAAATCCGGCGCGGCAAGATCCCCTCGCAAGAAGAGGTGGAAGGGAAGCGGGTGGATCGCTTGTTTGAGACGGTCCGGGAGCGGTTGGAAGCAGGCAATGGGAATGAGTATGCCGAACAGGTGGATCGCCTGCTCGACCAAGGGCATCCCGCAACGGATATCGCCGGTGCGGTTTTGGGGCTTTTGCACGAAATCGATGTTCGCGAGGGGGAGGAGATCATCGAAGACCGGGAGGACGAGCGTCCTGAGAGAGGGCCGCGACGGGAGCGGCGGGAGCGAGAAGGAGGAGCGGGCAAGAAGTTCGAACGGGCCCCGCTGGAGGCGGCCCCGCAGGGAATGGCGCGGCTCTTCTTGGCGATTGGTCGCCAGAGTGGAGTGCAGGCCCGCGAGATCATTGGGATGATTTATCGGGAGTCCCAGATTCCGGATGGGTCCTTGGGCAAGGTGACGATTTTTCCACGCCACACCTTGGTGGACGTGCCGAAGGAGCATGCGGATCGAGTTCTTTCCGGGATCCGCGATTCTCGCTTGAAGGGGCGGGGCTTTCGCTCGGACTATGATCGGAGAGGGGCCTGATTTTCGATTTTCGATTTCTGATTGGCGATTTTGGGTTAGGCCTGGGGCATGAGTTTGCCTTGGGAGGAGCGCAAAGCGGTCGTGGGTATGATTCATGTGCCTGCTTTACCGGGCACGCCTTGCCACTCGCTTTCGATGCGGGAAATCATCGGCCAATGCGTTCGGGAGGCGGAGATCTACCAAGCTTCTGGGGTGGACGCGCTCATGATCGAGAACATGCACGATCGTCCCTATGAAAAAGGGAGGGCGGCTCCTGAGGTGACGGCGGGGATGACGGCGGTCGCGATGGCGGTGAGAGAAGTGTTTGATCGCCCGCTCGGCCTGCAGATTTTAGCAGCTGCCAACCAAGAGGCCCTGGCCGTGGCCTTGGCGAGCGGGATGGAATTCGTCCGAGTGGAGGGCTTTGTTTTCGCTCACGTAGCCGATGAGGGCTACATCGATTCCCAGGCCGCGGCCTTGCTCCGCTATCGCAAGAGGATCGGGGCCGAGGAGATTCGCTTGCTGACCGACATCAAGAAGAAGCACAGTTCCCACGCCATCACCGGCGACTTGGATCTGGTAGAGTGCGCCCGGGCTGCCGAGTTCTTCCTGACCGATGGCTTGATCGTGACGGGAGCGCATACCGGGGAGGAAGCCAGCCTGGAGGAGGTCCGTGCCGTCAAGGCCCTGAGTGCCGTGCCAGTCTTGGTGGGCTCGGGCGCGACCGCAGTCAACGTGGAGGAGTTTCTCCGGGTGGGGGATGGGGTGATTGTGGGGAGTTGGGTCAAGGAGGAAGGACTTTGGACGAAGCCAGTGGATCGAGGGCGCTTGGAACGGTTTTTGGCGGCTTCTGGGAGGTAGCGGCTGGTTTGTCTTTTTGTTCTCTGCTGCTCTTTGGAAGGGGGGGATGATACCAACCTCCAGAATACACTGGAAGAATGGAGGGAAGGTGGTGAGGGGAAGAGGCGCTGAAGCGCGGGGAAGGGAGAGCCGGTGTCTTTCGAGCCAGCCCTGCGTTGCTCCTCGGTTACGGTGCCTGCACCGCGCCCTCGTCGCGCCTTGGTCTGGCCCGAAATCCACTCGGCCATTCTACCAGTGAATTCTGCAGCTTGGTATTAGGCCTGGATTCACGTCAAGCACGCCCGCATGGCTCGAAGATCGGGCTCTTGGCCGAACCAGTGGGTGAAAGCGAGGGCGCCTTGGTGGAGGAGGAGGGTTTGGCCGTTGGCGATTCGGCAGCCGGCCTGGTGGGCCGCTCGCAGGAGCTTGGTGTCCCGGTAGATGAGGTCGCTGACCAGGAGGTGCGGTGAGAGGAGGCTGGGGGAGAGCGGGCTAGGGTCAGTCGGCTTGAGCCCGATGGAGGTGGCCTGGATGACGAGGTCGGTGAACTCCAGTTGCTCCCGCAGTGGGAGGTCTTCCAGGGGGATGGCCAAGATGCGGTCCATGGGGCCTTCGAGATGTTCACTCCGGTAGAGCGTGCGGCAGTCTCGGGCGACGGCCTCGGCCTTTTCCAGGGTTCGGTTGGCCAGCACGATCCGCTCACAGCCTTCGAGGGCACATTGGCGGGCCAGGGCGGCCCCGGCTCCTCCGCCAGCTCCCAGGATGAGGACGCGGAGGTCCCGGAGGTCGATCTGAAAGTCTTCTCGAATGGCCCGGACGTAGCCGGGGCCGTCGGTATTGAAGCCGTAGGTGAGACCATCTTGGAAGAGGATGGTGTTGACGGCTCCCAGCTGGCGGGCGCTTTCGTCCAGCTCATCGCAGGCTTCCAAGGCGGCGAATTTGTGGGGTACGGTGACGTTGGTACCGAGGAAGTCGGCTTGGCGCATGAGGTCGATGCAGGTGGCGACGGCCCCTTCGGCGACTTGGAGGGCGACGTATTGGAGCGAATGTCCGAGGGCGTCGATGGCCGGCTGCATCATGGCGGGCGATTTGGAGTGGCGCACTGGATCGCCAATGACGGCCAGTCTGGCGGGGGGGTCGAGAGGCTGGTCGGCCCAGGTTTTCAGGTGGTCTAAGGTCATGAGAGGTGCCGAGAAGGAAGGGGCCTGTCGCCCGCCGGTGGGTCAGGAAGTGGAGGAGAGGCCTGCGCTGGTGGAGAGGATGTGTTCGGCTCGCTTTACGGTGCGCGCTTGGCCGAGGTATTCCAAAAGTGGCAGCAAGTCCGGGCCGTGATCGGCCCCGGTGGTGAGGACACGGGTGGGGAACATGACTTTGCCGATTTTGAGCCCTTGGGCTTCGGCGAAGGTGGCGAGGGCCGCTTTGAGGCCGGGGGCGGTCCAGTCCGCGCAGTCGACGAGAGTTTGGCGGATGCCTTGGGCGAGGGCGGAGGCGCCTTCTTTGCGGAAGGCTTTCTGGTGGGCGGGTTCGCTCAGTGGGGGCGCGTCTTCGGTGAAGAAGGGGAGCCAGTCTTTGAGGTCGCGGAAGGTCCGGATTTTTTCCTGGACCAATTTGGCCACCAGGACGCGGTCTCCCTGGGGCAAGCCCGCTCGGTCGAAGGCGTGGGCGGCTTTTTCTGCCAGGGCTTCGGGGCTGAGGGCTTTGAGGTATTCTCCGTTCATCCAACGGGCTTTTTCGAGGTCGCACTTGGCTCCCGAGCGACTGATGGCGGCCAGGCTGAAGCGCTCGGTCAGCTCTGGCAAGGTGAGGAGTTCGCTGTCGTCTTTGGGCGACCAGCCGAGGAGCGCGGTGAAGTTGAGCACGGCGGCGGGGAGGAAGCCTTCTTCGATGTAGTCTTTGAGGGCGGCGCCGGTGTCCCGCTTGCTCATTTTGGAACCATCTCCATTGAGGATGAGCGGGGCGTGGGCGTAGACGGGCGGTGGCTCTCCCAGGGCTTCGATGAGCTGCAAGTGTTTGTGGGTATTCGAGAGGTGGTCTTCGGCCCGGAGGACATGGGTGATGCCCATGGTGAGGTCGTCGACCACGTTCGTGAAGTGAAAGATGTAGCTGCCGTCCGGCCGCTTGAGGGTCATGTCGGGGGAGATGGCGGCCTGGGCCTGGAAGTCGAAGGCCACTTCGCCACAAATCTGATCCGATAGGGTCACGACTTGGCGCTTGAAGCGAAAGCGCCAGGCGCCGTCTTCTTGGTAGACTCGGTCGGCGGCCAGCAGTTTTTCGAACCATTCGTCATAGATGGCCCCCCGTTCGCTTTGGCAGTAGGGGCCGTGAGGGCCTCCCTTTTCCGGACCTTCATCCCAGTCCAGGCCGAGCCAACGGAGTCCTTCGTAAATGGCAGCGATGGCTTCCGGGGTGTTGCGCGTGGCGTCCGTGTCTTCCAAGCGGAGGAGAAATTGGCCGCCCTTTTGCCGGGCGTAGAGCCAATTGAAGAGGGCGGTGCGCACTCCGCCGATGTGGAGGTAGCCGGTGGGGGACGGTGCGAAGCGGGTGCGGATCATGGAGAGTTTGCTGGGTTTCAGTGGGGAGAGCCCTGAGCGCTGGGAGGTTCTTGAGCGGTGAACGGGGCGGCTCTTTCTGAGACGTGTTTACTCATTAGGGCTGGAGAGGGGAATTTGAAAAGGAAGACCCCATTTTTCGAGGGCTTAGGGAAGATGGAAGAAGGCTCGGGCGGCTTGGCTGGTTTCGTGGGCGATTTGCTCCCAGGGGCGATCGAGAAGCTCCGCCGCAAAGTGGGCGATGTCGCGGACGTAGGCCGGTTCATTGCGCTTTCCTCGGTGGGGGACGGGTGCGAGGTAGGGGCTGTCGGTTTCCAAGAGGTATTCCCCGGGTTTCAGGCTGAGGAGGGTTTCGCGGATGAGGTGGGCTTTTTTGAAGGTGAGATTGCCGGTGAAGGAGACGAGGCCGCCCAGGTCGAGGACGGCGCGGGCGTTTTCCGGCGGGCCTGGGAAGCAGTGGAAGATGGCGCGGACTTCGGAGGCGAATTCCCGGTAGAGGGCGAGGGCGTCTTGGAACGAGGCATCTCCCTGGCGGTCGCGCGTGTGGAGGACGAGGGGGCGATGGACGCGCGCGGCCCAGACAAAGTGCTGGCGGAGAAAGGCTTGTTGGCGGGCGTGGTAAGCGGGCTCGCTCCAGCCGGGCGGGGCGGGGTGGTAGTAGTCGAGGCCGGTTTCTCCCACGGCGGCCACCAGGTGGGGCGCTTCTCGGAAGAGCCGGTCGAGATGGTCGACGGCGTCTTCGGGCACCTCGGTCACCTCGGTGGGGTGGAGGCCGAGACAACTAGAAACGGCGGGGTAGGCCTGGGCGAGGGCGAGGTTGGTTTTCGCGTCGCTGAGAGAGGTCGCGAGGGTGAGGAGCTGGGTGACCTGGCGGGCCCGAGCCCGGGCCAGGAGGTCAGCGATTTCCGATTCTTGGAAGCGGTGGGAGCCGAGGTGGCAGTGAGAGTCGATGAGCATGAAGGGAGCGCCGGGCTCGGGGCTCTCGCAGCGGCGGGCAGGGGCTGGGGCCGATCTGGGACGGCAAGGGGCGAGGGCGCTAGTCGAGCGGCTTGATCCGAAGATTGCGGTAGTGGACGGTGCTGCCGGGGTCGTGGGCTTGCAAAGAGAGGGCCCCGCCTTCCGGGAGAAGGCGGCTGGCTTCTTTCTGCGGGGTGTAGTTGACGAGGACTTGATCGTTGACGCTGACGAAGATCCGGCCTTTCTGAACCCGGATGACATATTCCATCCAAGTGTTGTCTTCGAAGGGGATTTCATTGTGGACGATATTGAAGAGGCTGCCCGATTTCCGCCAATCGCGTTGGGTATTGCAGACTTGGATTTCGTATCCGGAGGGCCAGCCTTCTTCGAGCCAGGCGGAGTGGATGAAGATGCCGCCATTGGAGTTCGGGAGGGTCAGGACTTCGAGGCGAAGTTCAAATTGGTTGAAGTTTGCTTGGCCCCCCTCTCCGACGTAGAAGGCGTGGGCGCGGGTGCCATTGGCGACGATGGCTCCGTCTTGAATGGTGAAGGCTTCGGGGTTCTCGGCGATTTTCCAACCGGCGAAGCTTTCGCCATCAAAGAGGGAGAGGAAGCCCTCTTCTTCGGCGGCCAGGGGGAGAACGAGGGCGAGACTGAGGGCGAGGAGGGCGGGTTTGGTTTGCATGAGGGATTTACGGGTAGCGAGGTGGCTTTTTTGCGGGGGAGTTTCTTGAAAAGGGGTGGGGTGGGGAGCGGATCGAGGAGGGGAGCTTACCATTCGACGACGCTGGCGGCCCAGGTGAGGCCGGCGCCGAAGACGACGAGGCAGACTTTGTCCCCGCGCTGGATGGCGCCGCTTTTGGCGGCTTCGTCGAGAGCGATGGCGATGGCGGCGGCGGAGGTGTTCCCGTATTTTTCGAGATTGACGAAGCAGCGCTCTTTGGGGATGCCGAGGCGATCGTTGATGGCTTCAATGATGCGGAGATTGGCCTGGTGGGGAATGACCATGGCGATGTCCTCAGCAGTCAGGCCCGCGGCCTGAATGGCTTCGAGGGCGGCGTCCCGCATGGCGGTCACAGCCAGTTTGTAGACTTCGCGCCCAGCCATGTAGATGGTGTTGAGTTTTTGCTCGGCCACTTGTGGGGTGATGGGGAGGGCGCTGCCGCCGGCGGGGACTTTGAGGATGTCGGCCTGCCTGCCATCGCTGCCCATGACGGTGGAGAGGACCCGGCCGGTGCTTTCGTCTCCTCGTTGCAGGATGGCGGCGCCCGCGCCATCGCCAAAGAGCACGCAGGTGTTGCGGTCCTCCCAGTTCACTTGGCTGGAGAGCTTTTCGGCACCGATGACCATGACGGTCTGGGCCCCGCCGGTTTCGAGGTAGCGTTTGGCGAGGTCGACCCCGTAGAGGAAGCCGGAGCAGGCGGCGGAGAGGTCGAAGGCGAAGGCCCGGGTGGCCCCCAGATTCTTCTGGACCAGGCAGGCGGTGCTGGGGAAAAACATGTCGGCGCTAATGGTCGCGAGGAGGATGAGGTCGAGGTCTTCGGCCGTCAGACCCGCGTCATCGAGGGCGGCGAGGGCGGCTTGGGTCGCGAGGTCGCTGGTGGCCTGGTTTTCGGCGGCCAGGCGACGTTCCTTGATGCCGGTGCGGGCGGTGATCCATTCATCGGAGGTCTCGACCATTTTTTCGAGGTCTCCATTGGTGAGCATTTGCTCCGGGAGGTAGCTACCGGTGCCGACGAATTGGACCGGGGGGAGAGCGGAATCAGGCATGGAATCGTTGGATTTCGTCTTCGATCTGGGGGTTGACGGCTTGCTGGACGGCTTCGCCCGCCACGCGGATGGCGTTCATGACGGCCAGGGGAGAACTACCGCCGTGTCCGATGATGCAGACTCCGCGGACCCCCAGCAAGGGGCTGCCTCCGTAGGTTTCGTAATTGCCGCGCGCCTTGACGGCCGAGAAAGCGCCCCGAGCGAGGAGGGCACCCAGAAGGCGGAGGGGATTGGCGCGGAGTTCGGTTTTGAGCCAACCGCCCACGGCTTTGGCGGTGCCTTCGACGGTTTTGAGGACGACATTGCCGGTGAAGCCATCGGTTACAATGACGTCGAGGCCGCCGTTGAGGATGTCCCGGCCTTCCACATTGCCGACAAAATGCAGATCCGTCTCTTTCAGCAGATGGAAGACCTCCCGGGTGAAGTCGCTGCCTTTGTGGTCTTCTTCACCCACGGACATGAGGCCCACTTTCGGCTTGGCCACTCCGTAGATCTGGCGGGCATAGACGCTCCCCATGATGCCGTAGTGAAGCAGGTGAAGGGGCTTGGCTTCGACATTGGCCCCGGCGTCGAGAAGGCTGGTGATGCCGTGTTCGGCCGGCATGGGAGAGGCGATTCCGGGGCGTTCCACGCCTGGGAGAGTGCGCCATTTCACGGAGGTGACGGCGACCGAGGCGCCGGTGTGGCCCGCGCTCACCAGCGCTTGAGCCTGGCCTTTTTTCACGAGGTCGGCCGCCACGGTGACCGAGGAGTCTTTTTTGCTGCGGACGGCGGCCGTCGAGAGGTCGGTCATTTCCACGACGCTGTGGGAGGGGACCAGTTCGACTCGCGGGCTGCGGACGCTTTGTCGGTCGAGTTCGGCCTGCAAGCGAGTTTCGTGGCCCACGAGCAACAATTTTTTGATCCCCTTCAGCCGATCGAGCGCGAGTTTCACTCCCCCCACGACTGCTTCGGGGGCATGGTCGCCCCCCATTCCGTCAACTGCGATGATCATGCTTTTCCGAGTCAGGGCGAACTATGCCGGAGCGGCAATCTGGCGCAAGCACCTTTCCGTTCGGCCCCGTCCGGCAGCTGCGGGTGGGGGGGAGCGCACCGTTTTCCCCGGAAAAGCAGCATGGTTCTTGCACTTTCGGTCGGTGGAAGGAGAGGAAGAACCCACTGTCCTGTGATGATTGATCGATTCCGTCCCTGTGTGGCCGTCATCCTCCGAAATGTTCGGGGGGAGATTTTGGTGGGCGAACGCATCGATGTGGCGGGTGCTTGGCAGTTTCCTCAAGGAGGGGTGGAAGAGGGCGAGACGGGGCGGGAAGCGCTCCTGCGAGAGGTGGAGGAGGAGCTGGGTCTCTCGCCATCGGCCTACGAAATCCTGGAAGAGCGAGGGGGGTATCGCTATCGCTTTCCCGAAGGACAACTGGCTTTCGGAACCTATGCCGGGCAGGAACAGACTTACTTTCTTTGTGGTCTCCGGGAGCCGGATCCGATTTTCCAGCTCGAGACGGGAGGAGCGGAGTTTCGCGCCGTCCGTTGGATCGAGCCCGCGGGCTTCCAAGAGAAATGGCTTCCCCGATTCAAACAGGAGGTGTATGCGGAGGTCATGCAGGACTTTTTTGGCACCGCTCTCCTAGGATGAAGGTTCCACGTGCGGTCATTTTCGATCTGGATGGAACCCTCCTGGATACCCTGGAGGGAATCGCCGACACGGCCAATGCCGTCCTCGAGGAGAAGGGCTTTCCGACGCATCCCAGGGAGGCCTACCGGACTTTTGCGGGCGATGGGGTGGGAGAACTTTTGGCCCGTGCGCTGCCTCCGGAAAAGGGCAACCCAGCACTTGTTCAGGAATGCGTTCAGTCCTTCAAGGAAGGTTATGCCCGTTTTTGGCCGACGAGTTCCCGGCCTTACGAGGGAATTCCCGAGCTTTTGGACGAGCTGGTGGCTCGCGAGCTGCCGATCTGCGTGCTGTCGAATAAGCTGCATGCGTTTACGGTGCAGTTTGTGGATCGTCTTTTGGCGAAGTGGAGCTTTGCCTTCGTGGTGGGCCAGCGGGAGGGCGTTCCACGGAAGCCCGACCCAACGAGCGCCCTTCAAATGGCGGCCGACCTGCACCTCTCTCCTTCGGAAATTCTCTATCTGGGTGATACCAATACCGATATGCAGACGGCTGTTTCAGCTGGGATGATGCCGCTGGGGGTGACGTGGGGATTTCGAGAGAAGCCCGAGTTGCTAGCGTCCGGGGCCGCCCAGGTGGTGTCTCATCCAGGGGAAGTCTCCTCCTTTTTCGAGCAATGAGCGCCGACCAATCCACGGTAGCCAAGCCGAGTTCCAAGCCTTTTTATTTCGGCCTCGGGATCGCTCTTTTGGGCTTGGCGGGTGGGGTCTTGCTGTGGGAGCCTTGGGCTCCCCAAGATCCCATTATCAAAACCATCGAGGTGCTGCGGGTGCCTGAGAGCGAGCGGAAGAAACTGTCTCCCACGCTGGAGGCGATTTTGGAGTACGTCGAGATGGGGGATGCGGCGCTGGTCTTCGCGGATGTGGAAGGGGAGTTCGAGCGACTGGGAGAGGACTTGAATGCCATCGTGAAGCCGGCCTTGCTTTTGTATCGGGAGTCAGTCGCCGATCGTTTCGACGCGATCGAGCTGTTTCGCGAGTTCGGTCTGACCGAAGTGAAGGCGCTTGGGAAGAGTTCCCGTCGCATGGAAAATGGTATGTATCATAACCGATCCATGCTGCTAACCGGAGAAGGCTTTGAAGGGGTGCAGACGCTTTTCGGAACGGATTCCCGACCTTTCGCGGCCTACGAGATCGCTCCCGGTGGGGCGGATGTCATTGTGGAGTTCGAGCTGAAGCTGGGAGAGGCCTTGGGTCGCTTTAGTCGCTACGTCGAGAGCCTGGGGATCGAAGGGGGGGAAGATTTGCTGTGGTCGCAGATTGAGAGGGATCTGGGAGAAAGCCCCTTCTCGCGCGAAGAAATCTATGCCTTCTCCAACACCCGCATCACGATGGTGCTGGATTTCGACCAGCGCATGACGGCGGGTGTCCCGGGCTTTGCTGATGTCAGCATGCCGGTGCTGGATGGGCTGGTGGCGGTGGAGGGCCTGGGGCCGCTCTTTCCCAAGATCGTCCAGATGGAGACGAGGGAGGGAGCGGGCAAGAATTGGCGGAAGGGAGAGCTGGAATTTCTTTCCCTGAGTGTGCCGCCTCTCCCCGGACCGACCGGTTTCTGGTCCCCGGTGCTGGCGCGGGATCACCGGACGGAGCGACTTTTTCTGGCCTCGAGAGAGGAATATCTGGAGGCGGCGCTCGAGAAAGAGGCCCCGCTGATCGAGGATGCCGACTTCGTGGCCGCGACCGAGGGCTTGCCGGGGCAGGGGCTTTCTTTGGTCTATCTTTCGCGAGCGTTCAATGAGGAGCTGTGGCTTCTTTTTTCGGCCATTTTGGATGAACAGGGCTACCAGGAGGCCCTGCCGGTTTCCAAGGAGAGTGTCCGAGCGGTCGAGAGCATTTTGATCGATCGGCTGCTGCCGGTCTTCCGGCGTGATAGCTTTTTCGCGAGCGTCACGGCCATTGTGCCGGAGGGCTTTGTCACGGCTTCGAACGCGCCCTTTTCCCACCGGAGGAATATCCTCAAGCCCGGGTTCAATAGCTTGGTTTCGGTGGCGGCCTTGTCGGGGCTGAGCTGGCCGGTCTACAATTCGATTACGGAACGAGCCAAGCTGAGCGAGGAGGAAGCCAAGCTGCGCCAGATTGCGATCGCGATCATCGTCTTCGCCGCGGAGGAGGGGCGGGCACCGGAATCGCTACGGGAAATCGAGGCGGCGGGGCTGATCGAGGATCCCGCGGTCTGGCTGACGAGGGAGGGAGAGGCGTTCCTCTATTTCGCGGCCGGCTCTTCCTTGAGCGATCCGCAAGAGTTGATGGTGGCCTCCCCTCGGGCCTTGGACAACCAGAGGGCGGTCGTCTACGCGGACGGTCGTAGCGAAGCCTTGGAGGAAGAGGCTTTTTACGATCTGCTGGAAGGGCAGCCCTAGCGGACGGTCTGGATTCAGACCGTGAGCGCGACTTCTTTTCCAGAAGCGGCCCAGTAATCCCGGTTGAGCTTGGCGATGTTGTCCGCGCTGATGGATTTAGGACAGACGGCCTCGCACTCGTAGTGGTTGGTGCAGTTGCCGAAGCCCTCCCCGTCCATGGTGCGGACCATGGAGAGGGTGCGTTTGTCCTTCTCCGGCTTGCCTTGCGGAAGGAGGTTCAGGTGAGCGGCTTTGGCGCTGACAAAGAGCATGGCGGAAGCGTTCGGGCAGGAGGCGACGCAGGCTCCGCAGCCGATGCAAGCGGCGGCGTCGAAGGCGGCGTCGGCCGCGTTTTTCGGGATGGGGTTGGCGTTGGCATCCGGGGCGGAGCCCGTGCGGACGTCAATGTAGCCCCCGGAGGCGATGATTCGGTCAAAGGCGCTCCGGTCCACCACGAGGTCCTTGATGACGGGAAAGGCGTTGGCTCGGAAGGGCTCAATCCAGATGGTATCGCCATCCCGGAATTTGCGCATGTGGAGCTGGCAGGCGGTGATGGCCTTTTCGGGTCCGTGGGGGATGCCGTTGATGGTGAGAGAACAGGTCCCGCAAATGCCTTCTCGGCAGTCGTGATCGAAGTGGATGGGTTCTTCTCCCGATTGAATGATGCCCTCATTCACGATGTCGAGCATTTCGAGGAAGGATGCTTCCCGCGGGATACCCGGGGCGTCATAGCTTTGGATGCGTCCTGGGTCACTCGGACCATTTTGACGCCAGACTTTGAGCGTGAGGTTCAGTTTGGCCATGGGGTGAGTTATTTGTAGCTGCGTGTGCTCATTTCGACTTCTTCAAAGTCCAGCCACTCCCGGTGGAGGGTGGGCTCTTGGTTCTCGCCATCGTGCTCCCAAGCGGAGACAAAGGAATAGTTTTCATCATCCCGCTTGGCCTCTCCTGGGGAGAGATAGCCGGACTTCACGATCTCATCGTCCTCGGTGTATTGATGTTCCTCGCGGAAGTGACCGCCGCAGGACTCCTCTCGCATGTGGGCATCGCGACAGAGCAGCTCGCCAAACTCCAGGAAGTCCGCCACGCGCCCCGCTTTTTCCAGTTCCTGATTGAGCTGCTCTCCGCTGCCGGGGACTTTCACGTTTTCCCAGAATTCCTCCCGGATGGCGGGGATTTTTTGGATGGCTTCCTCCAATCCGGCCTGGTTGCGAGCCATGCCGCATTTGTCCCAAACCAGCAGGCCGAGTTCGCGGTGGAAGTCATCCACGCTGCGTCGGCCTTTGATTCCCAGTAGTTGGCTGGTCTGTGCCTTGGCCTTGGCCTCGGCGGCCTTGAATTCAGGATGGGAGGTCGTGACGGTGCCAGGGGTTTGCGTCACGAGGTAGTTGGCGATCGTGACGGGGATGACGAAGTAGCCATCGGCCAAGCCTTGCATGAGAGCGCTGGCGCCCAGGCGATTGGCGCCATGATCTGAGAAGTTGGCTTCGCCCAAAACGTGCAGGCCGGGAACGTTCGACATCAGGTTGTAATCCACCCAGAGGCCGCCCATGGTGTAGTGGACCGCGGGATAGATTTGCATGGGCTCCTGATAAGGATTGGTCCCGGCGATCTTCTCATACATTTGGAAGAGGTTGCCGTAGCGGGCCCGGATGGTGTCTTCGCCCAAATCGCGAATGCGATCGGAGAAATCGAGGTAGACACCCAGACCGGTGGGGGCGACCCCTCGGCCCTCGTCGCAGGCCTCTTTGGCCGAGCGGGAGGAAATGTCCCGAGGGGCGAGATTGCCGAAGGAGGGATACTTTCTCTCGAGGTAATAATCCCTTTCCTCTTCGGCGACCTCCGCCGCCGTCATCTCACCTCGCCGGATTTTGTCGGCGATGGCGGCGTCTTTTGGGACCCAAATCCGGCCGTCATTCCGGAGCGACTCGGACATCAAAGTGAGCTTGGATTGGTAGTCTCCACTCACCGGTATGCAGGTGGGGTGAATCTGGGTGTAGCAGGGATTCGACATGTAAGCGCCTTTTTTGTAGGCGCGGTAGGCGGCGGTCACGTTGCAGCCCTTCGCATTGGTCGAGAGAAAGAAGACATTGCCATATCCTCCGGTGGCCAAGAGGACAGTGTCGGCCGCGTGGGAGGAGATTTCCCCCGTGACCATGTTGCGCACGACGATGCCCTTGGCGTGGCCATCGACCACCACCAGGTCGAGCATTTCGGTGCGGGGGAACATCTTGACCCCGCCCTTTTGAATTTCCTTTTCCAAGGCCTGGTAGCAGCCAATCAAGAGCTGTTGGCCGGTTTGGCCACGAGCGTAGAAGGTCCGGCTGACTTGGGCCCCGCCGAAGGAGCGGTTGTCGAGCAGGCCGCCATACTCACGGGCGAAGGGCACGCCGGCCGCCACGCATTGATCGATGATACTATTGGAGACCTCGGCCAGCCGATGGACATTGGCTTCACGTGACCGGAAGTCGCCCCCTTTGATGGTGTCGTAGAACAGCCGGTAGATGGAGTCGCCATCATTGCGGTAGTTTTTGGCCCCGTTGATCCCGCCTTGGGCCGCGATGGAGTGGGCACGGCGAGGGCTGTCCTGGTAACAGAAACAGGACACTTGGTAGCCGAGTTCGGCCAGGGTGGCGGCGGCCGCTCCGCCCGCCAAGCCGGAGCCTACCACGATCACTTTGAATTTCCGCTTGTTGTTCGGGTTGATGAGCTTGGAGTCCTGGCGGTGCTTGGTCCACTTGTCGGAGAGCGGGCCGGAAGGCGCTGCCGAGGAGGGGACATCCGAAAGACGGCGGGTGGTTTCGCTCGTTTCGGCGCCTTCTCGCGCCACGACCGGGGTTCGATTGCTGGGGAAGTCGTGGCGAGTGGCGATCATGAGAGAAGTTTCGTGAGACGGGTTCAGGCAGAGACAAAGCCGAAGAGGATGGCGATCGGGATGCTGATGAAACCGAGGTAGAGCGCGATCGAAATGAATTTGGAGGTTTTCTCGATGAGGTCCGAGCTTTTGCGCGAGCGGACCCCGAGCGTCTGGAAGATGGAGGCAATCCCGTGGCTGAGATGGGAGCAGAGCAGGGTCATTCCCACCACGTAGAAGGCACTGGCGGGCCACCATTGGAAGCCATGCACCACCATGAGCCAAGCATTGTGAGCCGAATGGTCGGAAGCGGCGGCCTCTTCGGCGGAGAGGGGCACCTTGTGTTCGAGGTCCCAACCGTAGATGCTGGGATCGTTGTATTCATTTCCCACCCGAACGGTGAAATGAAGAATGTGGTATACAAAAAACACCAAAATCGTGATGCCACTCCAGATCATGATTTGAGCATTGCGGGTGGTGCGGCTGGTTTTCTTTACCTGATAAGAGGGCCTGGCCCCTCGGTTCTTTCTGGTGAGTTGAACGGTCGCCACAATATGCGCTACAATGGCCGCGAGAAAAATAATCCGAAAGGCCCAGATCCCAGCACCATGGCCCATATGGTGAAGGAAGTAGGCGTAGTCATTGAAGGCGGCTGGGCCAGCATAAATAAGGAGGTTTCCCGAAAGGTGACCCAGTAGGAAAAAGACCAAGAAGGCACCCGTGAGAGCGACGACCACTTTCTTGCCGATCGAGGACTGCCAAAAAGCGAGGGAGGATTGAATCAGCGTCATGAAAGGGGGCAGGGCACTTATGTCTGATTAGCCATTACGGGCCGTGAATGCAAGGGGATGAAGGGGAAAGTTGTGCAAATTTTGCAGGAAGGGACCCTTTTGTGTTTTCCTCGACTCTTAGATTGCCAAAGACCCCTTGCGTCCCTATTTTTCACTGTATTATCCTGTCCTTTTTATATGCATCTACTATTGCGAATGAATCTCATTATCGGTATTTCAAGCCTTGTTTTGGCCACCCCTTCCATGGCCGAAGAAGCTCCCGCCGAAACGGTCGATGAGAAGATCAATCAAGCGGTGGCTCCCTACACCGCCGCCATTTCCAAGGTGGTCTTTTTTGATGTCTGGAAGGGCGAGGTGGAGGCGGATGGCGAGAAGGTGGAATTGGCTATTCCGTTTGTGTTGCTCTGGCTGGCAGGAGGGGCGATCTTTCTCACGATCTTTTTCAAGTTCATCAACTTTCGGGCCTTCGGTCTCGCGTTAAAAACGGTCCGCGGCAAATACTCTAAAGAAGACGATCCGGGAGAAATCACGCATTTCCAAGCCTTGACGGCGGCGGTCTCTGGCACGGTCGGCTTAGGGAATATCGCTGGGGTGGCCATCGCGATCAGCGTAGGGGGACCAGGGGCCGCCTTCTGGATGTTGGTCATGGGCCTCTTCGGCATGACGAGCAAGTTCGCTGAGTGCACCCTGGGAGTGAAATACCGTTGCATCGATCGCGATGGCAAAGTGCACGGGGGTCCCATGATGTATCTGACCCGTGGTTTGGCCGAGCGGGGCTTGGGACCGCTCGGGAAAACCCTCGGGGTTCTTTTTTGTGTGTGCGCCATTGGAGCCTCCTTTGGCGGCGGCAATATGTTTCAGATCAATCAGGCAACCTCCCAGTTTGTGAACGTGGCCGGCGAGGGCGTGGAAGGGTTTCGTTGGGTGGTGGGCCTGGTGGTGGCGATTTTGGTGGGCTTGGTCATCATCGGAGGCATTTCCCGCATTGGGAAGACAACCGCCAAGTTGGTTCCGCTGATGACGGTGGTTTACCTGGTGGGTTGCTTCATTGTTCTCGGAAGTCACTTGGGCGAGATCCCGGCCACCATGGGATTGATCTTCTCAAGCGCTTTCTCTGGGAATGCGTTGGCGGGTGGTCTGATCGGCACCCTGCTGCAAGGCATCCGACGAGCCGCCTTCTCCAACGAGGCGGGAATCGGCTCGGCTCCCATCGCCCACGCGGCTGTCAAAACCCGTTACCCGGCCAGCGAGGGCTTGGTGGCGCTCTTAGAGCCCTTTGTGGATACGGTCGTGATTTGCAGCATGACGGCGCTGGTGGTGGTGGTGACGGGAGATTATCTGAACGAGGGCATGGATGGGGTGACCATCACCTCGGATTCCTTCGCCTCCGTCATTCCCTGGTTTTCTTATGTGCTCTCGGCGGCCGTCATCCTCTTCGCCCTCTCGACGCTCATTACCTGGTCCTACTATGGGCTGCAGGCCTGGAAGTTTCTTTTTGGCAAGTCGTTGACGGCGGATCTAGTCTTTAAGGTTCTCTTCTGCGCCGTCATCATTTTGGGAGCGGCCATGTCTCCGGGCGAGGTCATCGACTTTTCCGACGCCATGCTCTTTAGCATGTCTTTCGCCAATCTGCTCGGCGTCTACCTGCTGCTGCCGGTGATTAAGAAAGAGTTGGCGAAATTCCAGGAATTCACCGCCAAGGTGGATGATGGAAAATCGATCGACGAAGCAGACCGCCAGACGAAAGCGTAGAGCACGACATGGCTCGCAGCTATCGGATCGAACCGGCCCGTCCCAGCGGGACGAGTGGCATTGACTACCGCGCGGAACTGAATGACGAGCAATTGGCAGCCGTCACGTCGCCTCCGGGCCCGGCTTTGGTGATCGCAGGCGCGGGTTCCGGCAAGACGCGCACGCTGACCTACCGGGTCGCCTACCTCCTGGACAACGGCATTCGGCCGGATGCCATTCTTCTGCTGACCTTCACGAACAAGGCCGCGCGCGAGATGTTGGAACGGGTCCAGGAACTGGTTTCCCACGACACCACCTCGCTCGTGAGCGGCACCTTTCACAGTTTTGGAGCGCGGTTTTTGCGTCGTCACGGGGAGCGCTGCGGCCTCGAGCCCAATTTTTCCATCCTCGATCGAGAGGACCAAAAGGACTTGATGGCGGCCTGCATCGCCGAAAGTGAGATTGATCCCAAGGCGGTCCGCTTTCCCAAGCCTGAAGTCCTCATCGATCTCCTGAGCTACTCGCAAAATTGCGGAGAGGCAGTCGGGGATGTCTTGGAGTGGCGCTACGAGTATTTTGCCCATTTCAAGTCGGCCATCGAAGGCATTGCGGGTCGCTTCCAAAAGAAGAAGCTGGCCACCAACAGCGCGGATTTCGATGATCTGCTGATTTTGCCCCACCGGCTTCTCCGAGAGCAGGAGGACCTCCGGCAGCTTTACCAGCGGAAGTTCCAGTTTCTTCTGGTGGACGAGTATCAGGACACCAATCGCATCCAAAGTGAGCTGGTGGACCTCTTGGCGGCCAAGCACGAGAGTCTCATGGTGGTGGGCGACGACGCGCAGTCCATTTACTCGTGGCGAGGGGCCAACTTCGAGAACATTCTGGAATTCCCGAAGCGCTACCCCAAGGCGAGGGTTCACAAGATCGAGACCAACTATCGCAGCCGCCCTGAAATCCTGGCGGCCGCCAACGCGGCCATCGCGGTCAACACCCGCCAGTTCGCCAAAAACCTCAAGGCTTGGCGGGAAGCTGGCGAGAACAAGCCCGCCCTCGTGCCCCTGGCGGACACCACGGTTCAGGCCCAGTTTGTGGGGCAGCGGATTCTCGAGCTGCGGGACGAGGGAATCGAGCTGGAAGAAATGGCGGTGCTCTACCGGGCGCACTACCACTCCATGGAGATCCAGATGGAGCTGACCAATCGGGGCATCCCCTTCCAGATCACGAGCGGCTTGCGATTCTTCGAGCAGGCCCATGTCAAAGACGTGGCCTCCTACCTGCGCTTTGCGGTCAATCCCAAGGACGAAGTGAGCTTCAAACGGATTGCCCGCATGCTCCCGGGCATTGGCAGCAAAACCGCCGACCAGCTTTGGACGAGTTGGCTGGCGATCGCGGAGACTCTGGAGGGCTTGCCCGAATCATTTTCCAAGAGCCTACTCCGCTTCAAGACGCCACCGAAGGCCAGGAAGGGTTGGGAGCAGTTTGCTCATACCATGGACGAGTTGGTGCCCGGGGGAAAGCCGGCCCCGCCCCGCGCCATGATTTATTCGGTGATCGAGGCCAGCTATGACGACTACATGCGGAGCAAGTTTCCCAACTACGACAATCGTCGCCAGGACCTCGAGCAACTGATGATCTACGCCGAGCAGTTCGCCACGCTAGACGAATTCCTGGCCCAGCTTTCGCTCACCACGGGGGCCGACACCCTCTCGGACGGTAAGAAAGAGCAGGACAAGGAGGCCGTGACCCTCAGTTCGGTCCACCAGGCGAAAGGCTTGGAGTGGCGGGTGGTCTTCCTGGTTTGGCTGGCCGAGGGCATGTTCCCGAGCTCGCGAGTGGCCGATCAGGGCGACGAAGAGGGCATGGAAGAAGAACGGCGGCTTTTTTATGTGGCCCTGACCCGGGCCAAGGATGAGCTGTATCTGACCTATCCCTTTCTGTGGCCGGGCAGCTTTAGTGGAGACGTCATCCAGCGGCCTTCCTCGTTTCTAGAGGACATCCCCGGGGAGTTGTTGGAGAGCTGGGAGACGGAGAGCGCTTGGTAGGGCTGGGTGGCGAGAAATGAAGCCACTTTGAACAAAATGGCTGTCTTCCGCGGTATAGGGGTGGATCCCATGAACCCATCCCCCCCAGATTGCCTTTTCCTCCGTCCTGTCCGTGTCTGCTTGGCTGCGGCCCTGACTTGGCTAGCCGGCGCGTTGCCCGTGTGGGCTGCCCAGCCGCCCAACATCATTCTCTACCTCGCGGATGACTTGGGCTACGGCGACCTCGCCTTCATGGGCCACCCCTACGCGAAAACCCCTCACATCGACCAGTTGGCCAAAGAAGGCACCGCCTTCTTACAGCATTATGTGGCCGGGGTCACCTGCGCGCCCAGCCGAGCTGGGCTCATGACGGGAGTGCATCCCGCGAGGTATCCTCACTATCCCGGGCATTATGGAACGGGAGAGCAGCCGACCATTACCCAGCTTTTGAAAGACCATGGCTATGCCACCGGGCACTTCGGGAAGTGGCACATGGGACCTGATGAGTCGCCCGGAACCTACGGCTACGACGAGGTTTTTTCGGAGAGCAACAACCGCAATAGCTTCCATACCCCGTCCCGCGACGAGCCGCTCACTGACCGAGCAATCGATTTCATCGAGCGAATGGCCAAGTCCGGCCAGCCTTTCTACGCCAACGTCTGGGGGCACAGCACCCACTACCCGGTGGAGGCCTACCCCGAGCTGATCGCGGAGTTCGGCGAGATCCCTTTTGATCGGGCTGATTTCTCGGAACTGATCCAGGAACGCTTTGATCGCAGCCAGTCTTGGAAGCCGGATCTCCAAGACTCCATGACGCAGTATGTGGCGGACGTCTACGGGATCGACAAAAACGTGGGCCGCATCATGGAAACCCTCGAGCGCTTGGGAATCGCTGAGAACACCATTTTGGTTTTCTCAAGCGACCACGGGCCGCAGAACGAAAATCGCGAGCGGGACTTCGCTGAGCACATGCTGGGCTACGCCGGTCCCTTGCGGGGTTACAAGGGGAATCAATTCGAAGGGGGGGTTCGGGTGCCCTTCATCATTCGCTGGCCGGGCAAGGTCCCCGCGGGCCGGATCGATGAGGAGAGTGTGACTTCTTTTCTCGATTGGCTGCCGACTTTGGGCCGGATCACGGGCCTGCCGTCTCTGCCGGAAAATCTCGATGGGGAAGACCTCTCCCGAGTCTGGTTGAGCGGTCCAGCTGAGCGAGCCTCTGATCTCTATTGGCGCCCTTCCTCTCCCGGCGCAGGAGTCTCCATCCGGGCCGGCGATTGGAAGTTTCATGAGTCCAAAAATGGTCCGCTCCTCTACGACCTTTCGAAAGACATTAGCGAGAGCCAGAATGTGGCGAGCGCGTTTCCTGAGATCACGGAGCGGCTCGCGAAAAAGGCGGACAAGTGGCGAGCCGCGCTTCCCGAAACCTACCAGAAAGACAAGCGTTTTGGCAAAGGGCGGGATGCGGAGATCGATGGCGTGGAGATCCCGCCACCTCTCTTTTGAGAGTTCGGCCGGGGAAGAGGGGGGCGAGCAGGGGCCGGGTGGCACGAGGTGGAGTGCACGCGCCCTCGTCGCGCCTTGGTCTGGCCCGAAATCCACTCGGCCATTCTACCAGCCAATTCTGCAGCTTGGTATAACGCCCCATTCGCTCCTTAAAACTCGAAGCCGAAGGTGAAGTGGATGGCGCCCTCGGGGTCGTCTTCGTCTTGGGTGAGGTTGTGACCATACTCAAGGCGGGCGGGGCCGATCGGGAGGTCGAGCCGGAGGCCAGCCCCCAGGGCGAGCTCGATTTCCTCGGCCTCCCAGAAGGCCATGTCCGCGCTGAGGGCCCCGGCGTCGGTGAAGAGGACTGCTTGGACCGGGCCGACCAGGGTGCGGATGTATTCCAGGCTACTGGACCAGTGACCTAGTCCGCCCGTGGGGAGGTTGTTTACGAGGGGACCGAGTTCGCGCTGGGGAAAGGAGCGGACGCTGCCGGGGCCACCGAGGAAGAAACGGCGGTCGATGGGCAGATCGCTCTCCAGGTCGCTCCCCGCGATGAGCCCGGTCCGGATTTTGGCGGCGAGGTAGCTTTTCTCTGTCAGCGGGCGGTAGTGACCCAGTTCCCATTCGCTGCGCAGGTAGGGGGCGGAGCGGCTGGCGAGCGTCGAGCCCAGCACGAGGTCCCAGGAGACGTAGCTGCCTTTTTTGGGGGAGATGGGGTCGTTTCGCCAATCCCAAATGTTCCTGAGTGAGAGGGCCAGGTCTGCGAAGTCGGTCGGCCCGAGGACGCTCGCGGGAAGTCCGTCTTCTTCGACCGTCACAAAAGAGGCGTGGAGACCGGCGTCGATGGTGTGCGCGGCGGTGAAGTCGTAGCGCCAATGGAAGTCGAGGCCAGTCTCGGCTTTGGTGTAGCCTTCATTATCCCGGGTGATGCCGAAGAGACGGGCGTCGAAGCGGAGCGGGGTGTTGAAGAAGAGGGGGTTGGTGAGGCGGGTTTCGCCGAGGAGGCCGCGATTGGTGACTTCGAAGCCTACGGTCAGGCGCCAGAGTTCTCCGGCCAAGTTGGTCAGGCGGTAGTCGGCCCCGAGGATGAGGCCTTCAAAGGTGCCAAAGCCGCCGTGGAGCGCGATGCTCGTGGTCTCGGATTCCTCGAACTGGACGAGGAGGTCGAGGGTGCCGTCGTCCTGGGGCTGAAGTTGGCGGCTGAGCGAGCGAAAGGCCCCGGTCCCGAGGAGTCGACGGTCGATTTCCTGAACGGCTTCCACCTGGTAGGCTTGGCCGGGGAGGGAGGCATATTGAGCCTGCACGCGTCTCGGATTCGTGAGAGCGAGGCCCTCCAAGCGGATCTGGCCGACGACAAATTGCTGGCCCGAGTCGACGAGGAGAGTTGGCTGGAGCTGTTGGCCTTTTTTTTCGGTTTGAAGAGCCACGGTCGCGAATTGGTAGCCGGCATTGGCGTAGAGCTTTTGGAGCCGGAAGCGGAGCGCATTCAGGTTCGGTGTGTCGGCGACTTGGCCGATGAGGTCCTGAATCGGTGCTTCCAGCTCGGCCCGAGGAATGCCAGAGGGGCCTTTGATCTGGGGACGGCTGAGGGAAAAAAGAGGGCCGGAGGTGACTTGGAGGCGGGCTGAGACGCTTCCGTTTTCTGCCAAGGTGCGCTCCAGGAGCGCGACTGTGGCTTCCCAGTAGCCGCGGCTTTTGAAGTCCGCGCGCAGGAGGGAGAGGCCTTCATCGATATCGCCCGGGAGAAAGGGCGGGTCGCCGCCGCCGAGTTGGTTGCGTTCGTTCGCCGGGAGGAGGAAGAGGCCTCTCAGGCGGTTTGACTCCTCAGGGGTGGCCGCGCCTTCCACCAGGACTTCTTTCCAGGAGTAACGGGTTTGGAGGTCGACGCTCAGGCGGATGAGGTTGGCTGCGGCATCGAAGTCCCAGTCCACTTCGGTGGTGCGATAGCCCTGCTGGTGCAGCCGCCGTTCGAAGAGGAAGGCGGCATCGCTGGCCCGGAAGGCGGTGGCGGGGCGCTCCAGGATGAAGTCCAAGCGTCCGCCCAATTCCTGGCGCAGGGCGTTGACCTTGGCTTCGGGCAAGCCTTCCACTTGCAGTTCCGCAGCCGTGGCCCCGAGGGCGGCCAAGAGGAAGAGAGCCAGCCCTTTCATTCAGCGGAAGCGGAAGAGGTAAGTGAGCACCCCGCGGGGGCTGTTTTCATCGCTGATGGCTCCGGTGACTTGGAGGTTTTCGGTGATCTCGACGGTCGCCGATGAGGAGGACTGCCCGGAGTAAGGGTTTTCAGCGCCGACCCGCAGTTGCACGTCTCGAAAGGGTTCGAGGAGTTGGCTGAGAAGGCCTCCATAGGGGAAGCTGCCTTGGCGGAGTTCTTCGATAAGAAATTGCAGGGCCTTGGCGGAGACGGCGTCCCGGTCGGTCAGCCCGTCGGTGGTGGTGCCGGTCGCGAGTAGGGTCATGATTTCGGATTCGGGCAGGGGCGGGGCGGAGGTTAGGGTGAACTCGGGGGAGGTGGCGGGTCCATCGACAAAGATGTTGATGAGGTAGGGCTTGAGTTCCGAGCTGGCTCGGAGCTGGAGGCGTGGCAGAAAGCCTTCTTCGGGCGAGAAGGTGAGGAGCCCTCGTTTTAGTTCGAGAGGGCTGAAAGGGAGCTGGGCGGAGACGTTTTCTAGGCGAATGCTGCCGTCTGGGAGCGGCTCGGCCAGGGTGCCGCCCACTTGGAGGGACGAGGTGATGCGGCCGCGGATGCGGTTCCCCCGAATGAGGAGGGGGTCCTCGGTTAATACTTGGACATCCAGGCGACAGCCCGCGAGAAAGGGCGGGGGATCGCTTGACGGGGGAGGGGGTCCTTGGATGGCGGGGAGGGAGGGCTGGCTGGGTAGGCCGAAGGCGGGTCCAGAGGGTATGAGGTTGATGTCTTTGAAGAGGAGGGATTCCACGAGGGCGAGGCGACCACTCAGGAGCGATTCGCTCAAACGACCTGCGAGACGGAGCCGGGTGTTGGCGCGGGCGGAGACGATCTCGTCCCGCCAGAGCAGGAGGTGATCGCCGAGGAGGGTGAGGTCGAAGGCGGGGTCGGCCAGGTCCGTGAAATCACCTCCGCCCGTGATCTCCATCCGCCCGCCGGCTCCCCGGATGACCCATTCCGCGATTTCGATCTGGCGGTCGTCGAGAAGCAGATGGAGGTCGCCATCGGTCACGTCGGTGATGGATTCGAGGTCGCTGCGGTAGGCCAGGTCTTCGGCCTTCACAAAGCCAGTGAGGAGAGGCTCGGCCACGGTCCCGCGAGCGCGCAGCTGGAGCTCGGCCGAGCCGCTCAGGCTTTCCAACTGGGGGGCCAGCCCGTGAAAGACGGCCAGCTCAACCCGGGGCAATTGGAGGGAGAGGTCGATGGGGGAATTCGCGAGGCTCTGATCGCCTGGCACCCAGTCCAAGGGCCGGAGAGGAAAGCGGCCCTCGAGGGTGAGCGGCGGGAGCCGATCGGCCTGGGCCCGGCCCGTCACTTGAAGGTCGCCCGCCGGAGAGGTCTGGAGGGCGAAGAAGAGATCCGATGGCGGGATTTCCGGTTTTTCGGGGAGGGCGATCTGACGCAAGTCGAGTGAACCGTCGATCTCGGGGCGCGACCAAGTCCCGCCCAGCGCCAGCTGCAGGCCGCCTGTCCCGGTCAGCGCGGGGAGAGTGGGGGCCAACTGGGCCCAGCGGGCGTTGGCGCCGGGAGGCACCTTCACTTGCAAGTCCAAGTCCCCTTCTTGGCTGAGAAAACGGTCGAGGGTGGTGGCGTCGAGAGCGCAGGGCAGGGAGGCGGAGGCTTGCAAGAGCAGGCTGCCATCGGCCAAAGTGGCCTCGACTTGGCTCAAACGCAGGCGGTCTTCGCTCCAGCGACCGGCCAGCGAGAGTGTGCCGGGCTCGAGGCCCACTTGCAGGCTGTGGATGGTGGCGGAACGGGGCCAGTCGAACTCGGCCTCGAGTCCGAGAGAGGGACTGAGGTCGGTGGCCAGCGTGAGAGAGGGGCTGGAGGCGGAAAGCTGACCGCGGTGCCTGCCGCCTGCAAGATGGCCGCTTCCCTCGAAAGAGAGGAGCAAGTCACCCTCGGGCAGGGCGTTCGCTCCGAAGGCGGTCGCGAGCTGACGGAGGATCGGCCAGCCTTTTTCCAGCAGGGCCATCTGGGCGGTGTAGCCGGCGGCACTCTGGGAAAAGGAGGCTTGGAGAAGGGTCTCGTCTGGGCGGCCGAGTTGGAGCGCGCCTGCATACTCCTCTGGGTTTTGGAAGCTGCCGCTGAGGGTGAGGGGGGAGAGCGGGGAGCCGTCCACGCTGAGGGAGGTGAGGGCGAGGCTGGCTTCTGGAAGGTGGATGGTTTCTCCCCAGCGGACTTGCGCCAGAAGCTCGCCTTGGCCGAGGAGCGGGGGCGGGGTCGGCGAGAGGTCGAGAAAACGGCGGCCGACCCAGTCTTGCACCTTCTGGAGAGTGGGGAGTTGCAGACGAAGGCGGGCCACCTGCTGAGCGAGATTTCCAGAGGCCGTGAGCGTGAGGGGGATGTCCTCGAAGAGCGCTTCGAGACGACCGTCCAAGTCTTTCCCAGCCAGGGTGCCGGCCAGGCTCAGCTCCGGGGCCTCCCATTCCTGATAGCCCAAGCCCGAGGCCGCCAAGCGCGCCTCGGCCCGGGCTTGGCCGAGATCGGGGAAGAGCCCCGTCGCGACCAGGCGGAGGGAATCGATTTGGCCGCGGACGTCCTGTATGCCGAATTCAGAAAGGGCGCGGCTCAAGGGAAAAGGGGGGCCGGAGAGTTGGCAGAGGGCCTTGTCAAAGCCATCGCTACTCTGCAAGAGCAAGGTGGACTGGCCGTAGCGAAGGTCCAGGCTGGTGGTGAGCGCTTCCGGGCTCGGGGCGGTCAATTCAAACTGTTCCAAGACCCAGGCCCCCGGGAGCTGCATCCGATCGAGTGAGAAGCGTTCTTCAGCCAAGGTGAGCCGGATGGTTTGGGCGGGCAGGGGCTGGCCCCCGGGGTAGCGGAATTCTCCCAGCTCCAGGAGAACTTGGCGGCTGCCTGACTCGTGTCGGAGGGAGGTCGATGCCAGTTGCCAGACCTGGTCTTGGCCCTGGGTCAGGTGGCAGGAGAGGTCCTGGAGGTCGAGCTGAAGAGGGCCTAGGCGCGAGGAGAGGGTTTTCAGGAGGGCCGTGACGGTCTCGCGAGGATCTGGGGGCGGGGTCGCTTCCTCGGCCAGCGCCGGCTCTTTCTTGCCTGCCGGGAGGTGGCCTGCGAAGTGAAGGCCTTGTGCCGTGACCGCGCGGAGCTGGCCCGTCACGATTTCCCAGAGGCGCCAATTCAGCTGCAAGCGCTCAATGCGAACTTGGCGCACTTCGCCCTGACCGACCAAGCGAACATCTCGCAGGCCCAGCCCGGAATGGAGCCAACCGCTAAAGTCGAGTGTGCCTTCCAGACCCTGTTTTTTCACCAAGGAGAGGGTGTAGGTTTCCAGGATCCAGCGGATGCCTGGACCATTGATCCAGAGAGAGAGCACCAGGGCCAAGGCGGAGAAGCGAAAGCGCTTGGTGGCGTACCATCGTTTGCGATAGCGGCGGGGGGGCGAGGGGGAATCGGAGGAGGAGGACAAAAGGGAAGGCCTAAGAGCTAAGCGGGGGAAGGCGGGAGGTGCAAGATGAGATCAAGGCGAGGTGACTCTCCTGCGCTGGCTGGGGAAGGCGGAGGGGCTTTCCTATTTGCTGCTTTTGTTGGTGGCCATGCCGCTCAAGTATCTCCTCGATCGACCGGGCATGGTCCACGTGGTGGGTTGGGTGCACGGGGTTTTGTTCCTGGCCTTTGGCTTTTCTTTGCTGGCGGTCTGGATTCGGCGGCGATGGTCTTTCGGGCGAGTGGCCTTGGTCATGATGGCGGCGCTCCTGCCTTTCGGCCCTTTTGTGGTGGACCCGCGCCTGGCCCGCTGGGAGCGATCCTAGCGCGGCTTTCTTGCGCGGATGCGGGTCTTGTTTTAGGGCACGGGGATGAAGGCGATTTTGGTTGGCAAAGGAGGGCGGGAGCATGCTTTGGCTTGGAGTTTGCGGCGGTCGCCGGCCTGCGAGGCGCTCTATGTCTGGCCGGGAAGCGATGCTCTTTTCGAGCTGGCCCGGCCGGTGCCGGCTGACTCGATGGAGGAGCTGGTCGCTTTCGCAGCCAGCGAGAAAATCGATCTGGTGATCGCCGGCGAGGAGAAGTGGTTGGTCGAAGGGGACGGCTTGGCGGCTCTCTGCCAGCGGGAGGGCGTGCTCTGTTGGGGGCCGCCCAAGGAGAGTGCCCAGTTGGAAGCCAGCAAGGTCTTCGCCAAGGAGTTTCTCGTGCGCCATGGCATCCCGACCGCGGATTACCTCACGGTGAGCGATTACGAGGAAGGCAAGAAGGCCTTGGAGAGGTTTCCGGTGGTGCTCAAATTCGATGGTTTGGCGGCCGGAAAAGGGGTGGCCGTTTGTGGGAACCCGGAGGAGGCGGAGGCCTTTTTGGAAGAGGTCTTCTTGCATAAGCGCTTTGGCGAGGGCCAGGTTTTGGTCGAAGCGTGTTTGGCTGGACCAGAGGTTTCCATTTTCGCGGCGGTCAGCGGGGGAGCGTACCAAATCTTTTCACCGGCCCGCGATTACAAACGCTTGGGCGATGGGGATGAGGGGCCCAACACAGGCGGCATGGGGGCGGTGGCCAGTCTCGATCTCATCGAGCCCTCTCTTTTGGCCGAGATTGAGAACAAGATCGTGCAGCCAACAGTGGCGGGCCTGCAAGCCGATCGCTTGCCTTACCGAGGGTTTCTCTACTTCGGCGTCATGCTGACCGAAGAGGGGCCCCAGGTGCTGGAATACAATTGCCGCTTTGGCGATCCGGAGTGCCAGGCCGTGATGCCGCTCATGGAGGGGGACCTCGCGCAGTATCTTCTGGAAGCGACGCGAGGGGAAATCCGCGAGGAGCTGCTTCGGACGCAGTCCCTCTGGAGCGTTTGTCTGGTGGCGGCTTCCGCCGGCTATCCCGCTAGCTCCCGCTCGGGGGATCTCATTGGTGGATTGGGTGAATTGGAGGGGGTGGAGGTCTTTCATGCGGGCACCCGTTCGGGCGAGGCAGGCTGGGAGACGAATGGGGGGCGTGTCTTGGCGGTGGTGGCAGGGTCCGAGTCTCGCCAGGAGGCGCTTGAACGAGCCCACCGCGAGATGGCCAAGGTGCGCTTCGACGGCAAGCAAGTCCGGAGCGATATCGGCCGTCTGCACTTTGACTGATATTTCCTGAAGACTCCCGCTTGCGTCCATTCCCGCAATCGGGAGGATGACGAAACGCCCGTCGCCTCTCTTTTGTCACTCGAACAGATTCAGCCTGAAAGCCTTCTTAGCGGTTCGGAGATCGATACCAAGCTCCAGCGCGTGGCCTGGGAAATTCTCGAGCAACCAGGGGAGGCGCCTCTCGCTCTGGTGGGCATTCACACTCGTGGGGTCACGATCGCGGAGCGACTGCGCTCGGCTCTCGAGGCGGCCGGGGCCACGGTGGCGCGGGGCAGCATCGATATTTCTCTCTATCGAGATGATCTCGATAATCTCGGCACCTCTCCCCAACTGCGGAGTTCCGATTTTTTTTTCCCGGTCGATGGGGCCAACGTCCTTCTCTGTGACGATGTTCTTTTCACGGGACGGACGATTCGGGCGGCCATTGATGCGCTCATGGAGTACGGACGTCCGGCGCGGGTCCGGCTGGCAGTTCTGATCGATCGAGGCAATCGCGAATTGCCGATTGCGGCCGACTTTGTGGGCGAGACAGTCGAGACAGCTCGCGATGAGCACATCCGTGTGCAGCTAAAAGAAGTCGACGGAGTCGACTCGGTCGAGCGATTGCATTTGACCTCATGAGTGAGCTGAAACCGAGAAAGGATCTTTTGGACATTGAGGACCTCTCTCGGGAGGAGCTGGAATACCTCTTGGAAGCGGCCAAGCCCTTCAAGGATCTCATCACCAAGTCGATCAAGAAGGTCCCGCCCCTCAAAGGAAAGTCAGTCCTGACGCTCTTTTACGAGCCCTCTACCCGGACGCGTTCTTCCTTTGAGATCGCGGCCAAGAGACTCTCCGCCGACGTGACCAATTTCAGCGTCTCCTCTTCTTCGGTGGTCAAGGGAGAGTCCATCCTCGACACGGTCGATACGCTCCAGTCGATGCGGGTCGATTACATCGTAGTGCGCCACGGTCACTCCGGCGTCCCGAACCTGATCGCTCGCCACACCGGCGCCTCGGTTCTGAACGCGGGTGATGGGTGGCACTCTCATCCCACCCAAGCCCTTCTGGACGCCTTCACGCTGCGCGAAGTGCATCCCGAGTCGACCGGCAAGCGCGTTCTCCTGATCGGGGATATTTTGCATTCCCGGGTGGCTCGTTCGGTTCGCTTGATCTTGCGGAAGTTGGAGGTGGAGGTCGGCTTACTCGGTCCGAAGACGCTCATGCCCTCGTGGGTGCCAGAGGACAGCCCGGTCTTTGACTCTTGGGAGGACGCCATGAAGTGGTCTCCCGAAGTGATCTACCTCCTCCGAGTCCAGAAGGAGCGGCAGGACGAGCAGTTTTTCCCCACCCTACACGAGTACCATCGGATTTACGGCCTGACGGGCGAGCGCTTGGAACAAGTCCGCGCGGAGGGCATTCACATCATGCATCCTGGGCCGGTCAACCGAGGCGTGGAGGTGGCCGATGCGGTGATGGAGTATGAACGGAGTCTGATCAACCAGCAGGTGGAAAATGGAATCGCTGCCCGCATGGCGGTTCTTTATTGGCTGAGGCCGAAAGGAAGTCGGGATGAGTGAAGTGATTTTTTTCCAAGGGGGGCGGGTGGCCAGTGAGATGGCTGCGCCCGAAGAGGCGGATGTCATCGTGGAGGGCGGGGCCATCTTGGAAGTGGCGCCTGGTTTGGCCATTCCCGAGGGATGCCGGGTGGTGGATTGCCGGGGCAAGATCCTTCTGCCGGCCTTGTTCGACCTCAATGTGCATGTCCGGGAGCCGGGCCGCGAGGACGAGGAAACCATTCGCTCCGGGACGGAGGCGGCCATCAATGGAGGCGTGACCGGCGTGGTCGTGATGCCCAATACCCATCCGGCGATCGACAGCGCCGGGATGGTGCGCTCCATTCGCAACATCGCTTCGGAGGAGGCCCGCATCCCGGTCTATCCCGCGGGCTGCATCACGAAAAATCGCGAGGGCCGGGAGTTGGCCGAGATCGGGGAGATGGCGGCTATGGGGGCCGTCATGATTACCGATGACAATGCGGCCCTGGAAGACGCCCGGGTGCTCCGAAGGGCCTTGGAGTATGCGGCTGGCTTTGGGCTCATCGTGACGGAGCATTGCGACACGCCTGCGCTGACCTGGCGTGGAGCCATGAACGAGGGCCGGGTCTCCTACAAGCTCGGGCTCCCGGGCATCCCCGGCTGCGCTGAGGAAATCTGCATCGCTCGGGATTGTCGCATGGCCAAGTACACCGGCGCGCGACTTCACTTGCAGCACATCTCTACGGCGGATGGGGTGGAAACGATCCGCCGCTATAAGCGAGAAGGGGTCCCGGTGACCTGTGAGGTCACCCCGCACCATCTCATTTTCTCAGAGGAAGATATCGGAGACTTTGATACCGCTTACAAGATGTATCCCCCGCTGCGGACCAAGGCCGACAACGCCGTTCTCCTGGAAGCACTGGAAGATGGCACCATCGACGTGCTGGTCTCCGATCACGCGCCGCATACCGACTTTGAGAAGCGATGCAGCTTTGATGAAGCGCCTTTTGGCATCACGGGTTTGGAAACGGCGCTCATTGCCCTATATCATCACTTCATCGACCTCGGGCTTCTCGGTTGGGACACCTTGGTGAGAGCCTACAGCGCGGCTCCACGTCGGATTCTCGGCCTGCATGAAACGGCGATTGAGCCCGGGATGCTGGCCAATCTAGTCGTCTTCGATCCGGAAGGCGAAACCCAGTTCACGACCGAGTATTTCCGCAGCAAAAGCCGCAACACCCCCTTTCTCGACAAGACCCTCAAAGGACGGATCGACTTGGTCATGCGAGGCAAAGAGGTTCTTTTGGATCGCTCTCTTTGAAAGGTCGGCTTTTCCGTCTTTCGGTGGAAGAACTGCCTGCATTGAGGGCTTGCTCTGGACTCGGATTGGCCCTTGGCTCCGTTTTCAAGAAAACCGTGATGCGGCTCAGTAAGTTCAGTGGAAAGCAAAGCGCCTTCGGCGTGTGCGCTGGGCTTCTGTGCCTAGCTGGGAGCTGGATGGGGCTCGAGGCGGCTCCGGAGGTTGACTGGAAGGTCATTCCCGTCCGGTATCCAACCCAGGACGTGGTGGTGGCTGGACTCAATGTGCTCGATTTCGGAGCGGTTCCTGATGGTCGGACCGACTGCACCGCTGCCTTCCAAGAGGCGCTCAACGCGATGCGGGAGGCGGGCGGAGGAACGGTCTTTGTTCCGGAAGGCTTTTACCGTTTCGATGGACGACTCAGGATTCCGACATCGGTCACGCTCAGGGGAGAATGGCATTCCCCCTTCAAGACGAATGGCAAAGTGGTGGGAAGCGTCTTAATGCCTTTTGCGGATCAAGGGCAGGAAGAAGGGACGGCTTTTGTCAGCGTGCACACCAGCGCGGGGATTCGTGATCTCACGATTTGGTATCCCGAGCAATCGGCAGGCAATCCCACGCCCTATCCCTTCTGCCTGGAACAGACCGGGATGAACAACGCCACCTTCCAAAACTTGACTCTCCTCAATCCCTACCAGGGGATCAAGATCGGCCCTCAGCCGAACGAGCTCCACTACGTGAATCATGTTTTCGGCACGCCGTTGAAGGTGGGGATCCGCTATGATTCCACGACCGATATTGGCCGCTTAGAGCGGGTGTTTTTCTCGCCGCGCTATTGGCGTTCCAGCGGGCTCCGAGGGGCGCCGGTGGCTGGCAGCGGCTTCGAAGGCTGGCTGCGGGCAAATGGGACGGGGATTCACATGCTGCGCAGTGATTGGGAGTATGTCGACCGCGTTCATGTGGAGGGCTACCAGACCGGGTTCATGGTGACCGAGGGGGCGAGAGGGGCGGCCAACGCTCAGTTTCGTCGCTTGATCCTGCGGGATTGCGCGGTCGCGCTGGCCGTCGACAAGACCAATCCCTATGGCATGGTGTTCACGCAGTGCTACTTCGCGGGCGATTCCTACGGGGTCCTTCTCAGCCCGGAATTCAATTCGGTGGTGCTTTTCTCGCACTGCCTTTTCCAAGCGGGGAGGGCGCTCGAGTCCCGTGGGAACGGCGTGGTCTTTCTGGAGCAGTGCCGGGTTTTGAGGGGGGATCTGGAAGTCGATCGGGGCGTGCTCTCGATCGTCAGCTCCGAACTGGCTTCGGTGGGCAGCCGCCTTCACTTCGGCTCGGACGTGGATGGCGTGGTCATCTCTGGTCATGACTTTTCCGGAGACGCGGTGGCGCTGGGCTCGGGCTCGCCGGCCGAGAAGCTCCAAGTGCTCGAAGATCGTCTCCCTTTGCGCGGGATCCCTGAGTATCCTTTTCGGGAGGAGCAGGCCTTTCGTCCTGCCTCGACGGAGTTGGTTCTCGTCTGGCCGGAAGAAGGCGAGGACAGCAGCGGAAAAATCCAGCAAGCTCTCGACTCTTTGGCTTCCCGAGGGGGGGTGGTCTTGCTGCCGGGAGAGGACTACATTCTGCGAGGTCGCCTGCGCATTCCCAGTGGCGTGGAACTGCGAGGCATTCACGACGTTCCCCACCACACCATGGCGCTGGGAAGCATCCTGCACGTTTCTCCTCCAGATGGGGAGCCAACCATCGTGATGGAGGCAGCCAGCGGGCTGCGGGGCCTCTCTTTCAACTATCCCGACCAAGACATCAATGACCTCAAAGAGTTCCCTTTCTTGATCCAGGGGGCGGGGGCGGAGCTTTACATCATCAATGTCAATGCGGCCAACCCCTACCGCTACCTCGACCTTTCGACCCATCGGTGCGACCGCCATTTCGTCGATTACCTGAGCGGTTCCCCCCTGCGAGAAGGGGTCCGCATCGGAGGGGGCAGTCGCGGCGGGGAACTCCGCAATCTCCAATTCAATCCCCATTATTGGTCGCGCGGCCCACGAAATAATCCCTTCTTTGCCAACAAGACGGCGGGAGGCATCAAATCAGGGACGGGCAACGATCTTTGGGAATACCAAAAAGCCAACATGGATGCGCTCGTCCTCTCCGACTGCGTGGATCAGTTTCTCTACCAGAACTTCGTTTATGGCTCGCTTTACGGCATTCGCTTCACCGAATCCCAAGGAAAAGGCCCTCAAAACCTCATCTGCCATGGGCACGGCACGGATGGCTCGAAGATTGGCGTGTTTTTTGAACATGGGAGTGAGACCATCACCATGATCAATTCGGAATTGGTCGCGATGTCGTCAGAGGACAAAACGGCCATCCGAGTGGGGCCGGAATTTGGAGCAGAGGCGGTCCTCATCAACACCATGGTCTGGGGCACGCCGGACCACCTGGCCGAGGTCGAAAGTGGGACCCTCGTCCTGCAAAACCTCACAGCGACCCGCCACGGGGATGGCATCCGCGTGGGCCAGGGCCAGGCCGTCGGGGTGAATCTCAATTTTCTCAACTCTCGTCCAGGAGTTCACGCCCAGGCCTCGGGGGCGGGGCAGGGCCTGTTTCGTGGCCTGGTGGTCCGCAAGGAGCTGGTGTTGGGCGAGGGCGAAGAGGGATTGGATGTCGATCAAGTGGTCATCCGCAAATAGGCGGAGCGGAGCCGGCTGTGCTGGGGGCTAGCTTGGGTTCTTGATTGACGAACTCGCCTCTCTGGCTACTCTTTCCCTCCCCAAAAAAGGGGGCCAAGCTGGCAGGGTAGCTCAGTGGTAGAGCAGAGGACTCATAAGCCTTTGGTCGCGGGTTCAATTCCCGCCCCTGCTACCAGTCTCTCTCCCTCGTTTCGCCGGAAAAAACTTTCACAAAGAGCTTGTCACTTTGGCCTTGGCGCGTAGATTCGCCGCCCTCAGTCTCAGCGGCGATCCTTTATCGGGATCTTTCCTGAAGCTTCTGGGACTCAACAC
The DNA here is from genome assembly GCA_039027815.1 of Verrucomicrobiota bacterium. Lineage (NCBI taxonomy): Bacteria > Pseudomonadati > Verrucomicrobiota > Verrucomicrobiota bacterium. The sequence continues at coordinate 29,397 of JBCCJK010000009.1, read as the reverse complement.
CATCAGGAACTATCGGGTGCAGCTCCGGAAAAGAGGCTGCTGTTGATCGAACTCGCGACCGCGATTCCGACTGCGCCCGTCCCGCCCCTAATCACTGCGCAGACACGGAATGCCAACGATCAATCAACTCGTTCGAAAAGGACGTCATGTCCCGGTGGAGAAGTCAAAATCTCCGGCACTTAGCAATTGTCCTCAACGGCGCGGCGTCTGTCTCCAGGTCATGACCCGGACGCCCAAAAAGCCGAACTCGGCGCTCCGAAAGGTGGCCAAGGTGCGCTTGACCAATGGGTTTGAGGTCATCGCCTACATCGGGGGGGAAGGGCACAATCTTCAAGAGCACTCTATCGTGCTGGTCCGCGGGGGCCGGGTCAAGGACCTGCCAGGGGTGCGCTATCACATCGTCCGAGGTGCCCTCGATACCCTGGGAGTCGATAAGCGTCGCCAGGGCCGGTCCAAGTATGGAGCGAAGCGACCGAAGTAATCCTATCTCAACCGGAATCTTTTTATGTCACGCCGACGCAAAGTTCACCACAAGCCAGAGGTCCACGACCCTCGTTACGACAGCTCCATGGTGGCCCGCCTCATCAGCCGGGTCATGGCGAAAGGGAAGAAAGCCCTCGCCGAGCGCATCGTCTACGCGGCCATCGAACGCTCCAATCAAGGGACCGATGCCGTCGATCCCATCGAAGTGCTCAACCGCGCCATCGAAAACGCCAAGCCTCGGGTCGAGGTGAAGTCCCGCCGAGTAGGCGGAGCCACCTACCAGGTGCCGCTGGAAGTTGCTCCCGATCGCCAAGAATCACTCGCCATGCGTTGGCTAGTGCAATTCGCCCGCAAACGTCGCGGCGTCCCCATGCATGTGGCGCTGGCGAATGAAATCAAGGACGCCTCCACCAACCAAGGGAGTGCCATCCGTCGGCGCGATGAAATCCACAAGATGGCCCAGGCCAACCGCGCCTTCGCCCACTTCCGCTGGTAAACCCAACCCACTCCCGCCATTTCCGCCACCCTCCAGATGTCCTCTGCGTCGATAGACCAGGCTGTCAATCACCCGAACCGCAAGTTCCCCTTGGAACACACGCGGAACATTGGGATTGCGGCCCATATCGATGCGGGGAAGACCACTCTGACGGAGCGGATTCTCTTTTACACCGGCATGATCCACAAAATCGGTGAGGTCCACGATGGGGCCGCCACCACCGATTGGATGGAGCAGGAGCAGGAACGGGGTATCACCATCACCTCGGCCGCGGTCAGCTGCGAATGGTGGCAGCATGCGGAGGAGGGAGTGTTCAAGTCTCGCGATGACATCAAGCACCGAGTCAACATCATCGACACTCCCGGACACGTCGACTTCACAGCCGAGGTCGAGCGGTCACTCCGGGTCTTGGATGGCTGCATCGCCGTGTTCTGCGGAGTGGCCGGAGTCCAGCCCCAGTCGGAAACCGTGTGGAGGCAGGCCACCAAATACAAGGTTCCTCGGATCGCCTTCGTGAATAAAATGGACCGGACCGGGGCCAACTTCGCTCATGTGGTGAGTGACATTCGTGAAAAGCTGGGGGCGATTGCCGTTCCCATCTTGATCCCGATTGGGGCGGAGGAACAGCTCAAAGGCCAGATCGACGTCATCAATCAAAAGGCCATTCTCTACCGCGATGACGACGTCTTTGGGTCCACCTATGTCGTGGAAGAGTTGAGCGAGACCTTGAAAGAGCAAGCCGAGGCCGCCTACCAGGAATTGCTCGATACCGTCGCCAATGAGGACGAGGAACTCGGCGAGAAATTCCTCCTGGAAGAGGAGATCGGTTCCGCTGACTTGAAAGCGGCGATCCGCCGCGCCACCATCGCCAATCGGATTGTCCCGGTAGCTGGCGGCTCGGCCTTTAAGAACAAGGGGGTTCAGTATCTCTTGGACGCCGTCATCGACTACCTCCCCGGCCCGCTGGACGTGGCCGCGACCGTGGCTCACGATGCCCACCAGGAAGAGAAGACCTTTGAGATCGTCACCGGCGACAGTGAGAAATTTGTGGCGCTAGCCTTCAAGCTCTGGAGTGACAAATTCGGCCGCTTGGTCTTCTTCCGGGTCTACTCAGGGAGCATCGCCAAGGGCGACGCCGTCTACAACCCGCGCACTCGCAAGAAAGAGCGGGTCGGGCGTCTCATTCGCATCCAGTCGAACGAGCAAACCGATGTCGAAGCCTGTCATTCCGGAGACATCGCCGCCATGGTGGGACTCAAGAACGTCCAGACAGGGGACACGCTGACAGTCATCGGCCATGATATCCTCCTGGAGCCGCCTTCCTTCCCCGAGCCAGTCATCTCGATGGCGATTGAGCCGAGGACCACGGCCGACCAAGAAAAAATGGCGGCCGCCCTCCAGCGCCTTTCCGAGGAGGACCCCACCTTTGTCGTCAAGACCGATGAGGAAACCGGGCAAACCATCATTTCCGGCATGGGAGAACTCCATCTGGAAATCATCAAAGACCGGCTACTCCGCGAATTCAAAGTGGATGCCAACGCCGGCAAGCCCCAGATTGCCTATCGGGAAACGATCACCCTGGCAGCCGAGGGCGAGGGCAAATTGGTGAAACAATCCGGTGGCCGTGGGCAATACGGGCACGTCGTCCTCAGCATGCGCCCGAACGAACGGGGGCAGGGCTTGACTACGGAAAACAAGGTCGTTGGTGGTGCCATCCCCAAGGAATTCATGAACGCTGTTTTTGCCGGCGTGAGAGAGGCCACCATCAATGGTCCCATCGCGGGCAGCCCGGTCATCGATCTGCACGTCGAGATCACCGATGGTTCTTACCATGAAGTCGACTCGAATGAAGGAGCCTTCAAAATGGCAGCCATTTTCGCCATGAAGGACGGATTCAAAAAGGCCCAGACCATTCTCTTGGAGCCGCTCATGGCGGTCGAATGCAATACCCCGGAGGACTACCAGGGCGACATCATGGGAGACCTCAATCGCCGTCGCGGCAAGATTTCCTCCATGGAAACGCGCGGAAATCTTAGCGTAGTCCGGGCCGAAGTCCCCCTCGCCGAGATGTTTGGTTACTCCACCGTCATTCGGACCCTCTCAAGCGGGCGGGCCGATTACTCCATGGAGCCTTCCCACTTCGAGGAAGTCCCCCAAAACATTGTCAACGAAATCGTCGAGCTACGCGGCGGCGGCTACTGAACCTTTTCCCCTCACACCATGGTCATGCAGAATCAAAAAATACGCATTCGCCTCCGGGCTTACGACTCGACGGTCCTGGACAAGTCGGCTGGCGATATCGTGGAAACGGCCAAGCGAACCGGCGCCAAAGTGGCGGGCCCGATCCCGCTTCCCACGCGCCTCGAAAAATTCAGTGTCAATCGCTCGGTCCACGTCAGCAAAAAATCGGCTGAGCAGTTCGAGATCCGGACGCACAAGCGGATGCTCGACATCGTGGACCCGACCGCCCAGACCGTGGACGAGCTGAAAAAGCTCAACCTTCCGGCCGGGGTCGACATCGCCATCAAAATCTAATCACCGCAGGGAACTTCCTCATGAGCCTAGGACTACTTGGTAAGAAAATCGGGATGACTCGAATCTATGATAAGGATTCGGGAGTCATGACTCCAGTCACGGTCATCGACGTGCAAGGGAACGAATACCTTCAGCGCCGGACCGAAGAGATCGATGGCTACAGCGCGGTCCAAGTCGGTTACGACGATAAAAAAGACCAACGCGTAAGCAAGCCGCTCCAAGGCCACTTCAAGGCCCAAGGCGGAAAGTCGAAATACCTGGTGCGCGAGTTTCGGGTGAACGCTGAGGAGCTGCCCGAAAAAGGGGCCGAAAATCCCGGGGCCGCGCTCTACCAGAAAGACCAATGGGTCGACGTCATCGGGACGACCAAGGGCAAAGGCTTCCAAGGAGTGGTCAAGCGCCACGGCTTCGCAGGCCAACGGATGACCCACGGCTCCATGATGCATCGTCGCCCAGGTGGCATCGGTGGCTGTGCTTGGCCGGGTCGGGTCTGGAAAGGCAAGGAAATGCCAGGTCGGGACGGTGGCGCTCGCCGGACCGTGCAAAATTTGAAGATCGTGGAAACCCGCCCCGAGGACGGCGTCATTCTGGTGAGCGGCTGCGTCCCCGGCTCTCGCGGCAGCTACGTCATCGTCCGCCCGGCCAAGAAAAAACCCGCCGCCGCCAAGGCCTGAAATAGGAAGGAATTGTAAATCATGGCAGCCAACGTTCTTACTTTAGATGACGCCAAGTCGGCCCAACTCGAGGTCGTGGAAGGCGACAAAGGGTCCCAGGCGGTGCACGACGTGGTGGTGGCTCTCCGCGCCAATCGACGCTCGGGAACCGCCAACACCAAGACCCGTGGCGAAGTTCGCGGGAGCGACAAAAAGCCTTGGAAGCAAAAAGGCACGGGTCGGGCTCGGGCTGGTTCCAAAAAGTCTCCCATCTGGACAGGTGGGGGCGTGGTTTTCGGCCCTCGTCCCCGCGATTACTCGAAAAAGGTCACCCGCAACACGGCCCGTCTGGCCCTGAGAAAAGTGCTCACCGAGCGCATCGCTGCCGGAGACATTCTCCTGGTGGACGAGTTTGGGGTGCGCGAGCCGAAGACCAAACAGTTTGTGAGCGCAGTCAGCGACCTGACAAAGGCCGCCACCGTCCTGATCGTCTCGACGGGCTTTGAAGAGGCCACCTACTTAGCGGGGCGCAATGTGGGCAACGTGCTGCTGATGACTTCTGCCGAGGTCAATGTCGAGCAGTTGTTGGCCTCCGACCAAATCATCCTCACCCAGGGCGCCCTGACCGCTCTCGTCGAAAGGAGCAAGAAATCATGAAGGACCTCTTTCAAGTCATCAAGACCATCCAGCTGAGCGAAAAGGCCACTCTCCTGAGCGAGCTGAATAATGAGTATGTCTTCAAGGTCGATCCCCGCTCCACCAAGCTGGAGATCAAGCAAGCGGTCGAGAAGCTCTTTGGCAAACAAGTCGATGGCGTCCGCACTTGCAATTACGCCGGCAAGAAAAAACGCCGTAACCGTCAAGCCTTTGGCACCACCGCCAAGTGGAAGAAGGCCATCGTCAAACTGAAAGAAGGCGAGAGCCTCGAACTGGTCTAAGCCCCTCTGAACTTTTCCTGAAACACGCAAGGAGATTCCATCATGCCTACCAAGCGTTTTAATCCCGTCACCCCTTCCAACCGCTACAAGGCGTGGCCGACCTTTGAGGAGATCACCAAAAAGGATCCCGAAAAGTCGCTCACTGAGCCCATCAAAAAAAGCGGTGGCCGGAACAACACCGGACGCATCACCTGCCGCCACATCGGCGGTGGTCACAAGCGCAAGTATCGTCTCATCGACTTCAAGCGTCAGAAGCACGACGTCCCCGCTAAGGTCATCGCCATCGAGTATGATCCGAACCGGACTTGCCGCATCGCGCTCATCGAATACGAAGACGGCCAGAAAAGCTACATCCTGGCTCCCGTTGGCATCAAGGTGGGGTCCAAGGTCCAGTCGGGCGAAAAGGCCGAGCCCAAGGTCGGGAATGCCCTGCCGCTCTCTCTCATTCCCTTGGGAACTTCCATTCACAACGTCGAGCTGACCGCGGGTCGTGGTGGAAAAATCGCCCGCGCCGCCGGGCAAGAGGCCATCCTCTCTAACCGCGAAGGCAGCTACGCCCTCGTGAAACTGCCGTCCGGAGAAATCCGCAAGATCCGCGTCGAGTGCTTCGCCACCATTGGCCAGGTCGGAAACCGCGATCACATGAACGAAGTCTCGGGCAAAGCCGGGCGCACCCGCTGGCAGGGCATCCGCCCGACCGTGCGCGGCATGTGCATGAACCCGGTCGATCACCCGAACGGCGGTGGGGAAGGCAAATCGAAATCGGGTGGGGGACGCCAGCACCTCAAGAGCCCCTGGGGCCACACCAAGGGGCAGAAGACCCGCAAGAAATACAAACCTTCTGGAGCCTTCATTGTGCAAGGCCGCAAGACCAAGAAGCGCTAACCGCTGACACCCTGATCTCTCATGCCACGCTCACTGAAAAAAGGTCCCTTCGTCGATCAAAAGCTCCTCTGGAAAATTGAGGACATGACCGACTCGGGGCAGAAACGGCCTATCAAGACCTGGTCGCGCCGCTCCATGATCACGCCCGATTTCGTCGGCCACACCTTCATGGTCCACAACGGGAAAGACTTCGTGACCGTCTATGTTTCTGAAAACATGGTCGGTCACAAACTGGGCGAATTCTCCCCCACGCGGAAGTTCCTGACCCACGGATCCCACACCAAGAAATAACTTTCCTTCAATCGTTCCGATGACCCTTTCGTTCTCCAGAGCCCTCGCTCTCGCCTCGACCGCCCTTGTGGTCGCGGTGGCGCAGGCGGGTGCTCAGGAGGCGGGAGGCACGGAGCTCTTGCGCCAAGAGATCGCCGATCTCAACATGGTGGTGGAAGACGCGCTCCGCAAAAACGTCGAACTCCGGGGGCAACTCCAACAGGCCCAGGAGAGGCTGGAAAGCTTTGGCGAATCCCTGGCCGCGGCCAACCTCCAGAAAGAAGAAATGACCGAGCGCTACACGGCTCTCCGTCTGCGGATGGAAGCCCTCGGCTTGGCGGCGTCGGGCGAGGGATTGGAGACCTTGCAAGAGCGTCTCCTGCAATCCTTGGCCCGGGTCATGGAGGAGGAATCCGAGAGTGACCTTCTCGCCGAGCAGCTCCTGGCCTTGAGCGAAGCGGTCTTTGGTTACCTGCGGGCGGCTGAGCCGGTTCTGCGAGACGACGCCAAAGAGCGCCTGCAAGTCCAGCTGATTGAGAGCGAGGCCCTTTTGGAAAGAACCTTGCAGCCCGAGGAGGCCACGGCGCGCCGCCGGGGCGAGGCCCGGGTGCTGGGCGTCAATCGCGAGTTGGGAGTGGTCGTGGTCGGCACAGGACGACTGGACGGCGTCTCCCCGAATATCCCTTTCACCATCAAGCGGGATGGGAGGGACATCGCCAAGGTCTTGGCGGTGGAAGTCCGCGACAACATTGCCGGCTGCATCATCGTCGACCGCTTGGCCGGAGTCGCCATCGCCCACAACGACCTCGCGGAAGTCTCCGTGGAACAGATTTTCTAAACCACTCTTCACACACCACCATGGAAGTCCGAGCCATTCACAAATACGCGCGCATCTCGCCCCTCAAGGCGAGAGACGTCGCGCGCGAAATCCAGGGCCTGCCGGCCTCGGTTGCCATCGACGTCTTGACGTTCACTCCGCGGAAAGCCGCCCAGCTGCTCAACAAGGTGCTCAAGTCGGCCGTCGCCAACGCCGAGAACAACCACGAACTGGATGGAGACAGCCTCATCGTGAAGGAAGCCGTGGTCGACAGTGGCCCCGTCCTCAAGCGCTGGAAACCTCGCGCCCGCGGCGGCGCCTCTCCCATTCACAAACGCACCAGCCACCTGAAAGTGGTTTTGAGCGATGAGGCGCCCGAGGCCGAGGAGCGCACTTCTTTCGACCTCAGCGAGGCCGCCCAGTCGGCCCAAGCCAGCCCCCCCAAGCCCTCCAAGAAAGCCGCCTCGAAAGAACCGGTGGCCGCCGAAACCGAAGAATCCGCCAACTGAATCGACCATGGGTAGAAAAGTAAATCCGATCGGCTTCCGCCTGGCCGTCAACAAGGACTGGCGCTCCAAGTGGTTCGCCGGCAAGCAGGAGTTCACCAAGCACCTCCACGGGGACCTTCGGATCCGCCGCTGGCTGGGCAAGGAACTTCACTTTGCAGCCGTCTCCAAAGTCATGATCGAGCGGGCTTGGAACAGCGTCCGCGTCACCCTCTACACCGCCCGCCCGGGTCTGGTCATCGGTCGCAAAGGCGCGGAAATCGAGCGCATGACCCAGGAGCTGAGCAAAATCAGCGAGAGCGCCGTCAAGCTAGACATCGTGGAGATCAAGTCTCCTGAGCTGGACGCCCAACTGGTCGCTGAAAGCGTGGCCTTGCAGCTGGAACGCCGGGTTTCCTTCCGTCGTGCCATGAAGCGCTCGGTCCAGACCACCATGGACTTCGGCGCGGATGGCATTCGACTCCGCTGCGCAGGTCGCCTCGGCGGGGCCGACATCGCTCGAGCCGAATGGTATCGGAAAGGCAAAGTCCCTTTGCAGACCCTGCGGGTGCCGATCGACTACGGATTCGCGGAAGCCCGGACCGTCTACGGCATCATCGGCGTGAAATGCTGGATCAACAAGCGCGACGACGCCAAGCCCAAGCCGGGTGCGGAAAATAGCCGACGCCGCCCCGGTGGTGGTGGAGGAGGCCGCCGTTGAGACCGATTTGCTTGCCACCTAATTTTAACACGAGAGAAGACACGCCATGCCTTTGATGCCGAAACGAGTGAAGTTCCGCAAAACCCAACGGGGGAATCGCGGAGGTACGGCCCAGCGCGGGACGAAAGTCAGCTTTGGAGACTTCGGGCTGCAATCGCTCGGTCGCGCCTGGGTCACCAACAATCAGATCGAAGCCTGCCGGATCGCGATCAACCGCTACCTCAAGCGACGCGGGAAAGTCTGGATTCGCATCTTCCCTCACAAGCCCGTGACCGCCCGTCCGCCGGAAACCCGGATGGGGAAGGGCAAGGGGCCGCTCGACCGTTGGGTGGCCGTGGTTCGCCCTGGCAACATGCTTTTTGAAGTATCCGGCGTCTCCGAAAGCGCCGCCCGCGAAGCCATGCGCCTCGCTTCGAACAAGCTCGGCATCCGTTGTCGATTCGTGACCCGCAACTGAACCATCTCGCCCGCGACTCTCCCATGAAAGCCAAGGAATTACGTGAAAACACCATTGAAGAGCTGGCCGTGAAACGCCGTGAGCTCAAGGAGGAGTCCTTGAACCTCCGAATCCAGCAACAAACCGGGCAACTGGAAAACCCGGCCCGCCTCAAGCTGGTGCGCCGAGACATCGCCCGCATCGAGACCCTCATAAACGAAAAGAAGCGCGCTGCCGCCACCTAACTGACTTCCCCTTGTGAACCATGAGCGAAGCTACTGAAACACCTCAAACTGCCACCCGCAAAACCCGGGTCGGCGTCGTCGTCTCGGACAAGATGGAGAAAACCATCGTGGTGGCCATCGAGAGTCGCGTGCCCCACCCCAAGTTCGGCAAGATCATTCGCAAAACGAAGAAGGTCTACGCCCACGATGAAAAAGGCGAAGCCGCCATCGGGGACAAGGTCCGCGTGAGCGAGATCAACCCCATGAGCAAAACCAAATGCTGGGAGCTGACGGAAGTCCTCGCCCACTGACCACCGACCTTTACCGACACCTTTCAACCGAGGGAACTCACTCAAATGATTCAGATGGAAAGCAAACTGGACGTGGCCGACAACACCGGGGCCAAGATGGCCAAGATGATCGGCGTCCTCGGAAAGCGCACCCGGAGTGCTGGGGTGGGCGATATCATCAAGGCCCACGTGCGCGAATCCTCACCGACCGCCGCCGTCAAGAAAGGCTCGGTCGTCGAGGCCGTGGTCGTGCGAACGGCTGCTCCCATCCGCCGGGAAGACGGCAGCATCCTGCGCTTCGACTCCAATGCCATCGTCATCATCGACAAGGACAAAAACCCCAAGGGCACCCGTATCTTTGGCCCCGTCGCCCGCGAGCTGCGCGAGCAAAACTTCATGAAAATCGTTTCCCTGGCCCCCGAGGTCCTCTGAAGATGAAAAGCAAAACCCACGTTCGCAAAGGCGACTCCGTCGAAGTCATTGCTGGCAACCACAAGGGAGCCAGCGGCACCATCCAGCGGGTCGATGTCGGCAAAGACCAAGTCTATGTCACCGGCGTTCGTCTCATCAAAAAGCACATCAAGCCCACCCAGGAAAAGCCGGAAGGCGGCATCGAAGAGCGGGAGGGCCCCATCCACATTTCCAACGTCAAGTTAGTCCAACGCCTCGGCTCCTAAAGGCCACCAGAAGCACTCAGAAAGGATTCGTCATGTCGGCACCTGCCCTCCTCACTCACTACCGCGAACAGGTTGTTCCCGCCCTCAAGGAAGAACTCGGTTACCAGAATGTTCACCAGATCCCCCGGCTCGAAAAGGTCGTGCTCAACAGCAGCGTCGGTCGGGAACCCGATCGCAAGCAAGCGGTGGAAGATGTTCTCGATGAGATCGCGCTCATCACCGGGCAGAAGCCCGTCCCCACCGTGGCCAAAAAGAGCGTGGCGAACTTCAAGCTGCGCGAAGGCGAGCAAATCGGGGCCAAGGTCACCCTCCGCGGCCGCCAGATGTATGAATTTCTGGAGCGCTTCATGTTCACGGCCATGCCCCGGATTCGCGACTTCCGCGGCGTCTCGCCCAAGAGCTTTGATGGACGCGGGAACTACTGCCTGGGAATCAATGACCAGAGCATCTTCCCCGAGGTCGAACTGGACAAGATCAAGCGCCAGATCGGTTTTGACATCATCATCGTGACCTCGGCCGACCAAGACGAGGACGCCCGCGCCCTGCTGCGCCTCATGGGCATGCCCTTCCGCAAGCCCGCCAACCCTGCCAAAGCCGCCGCCTGACCCATCCGCTATGAGCAATATCTCTGATCCCATCGCCGACTTCCTCATCCGGCTGAAAAATGCCAGCCGCGCCGGTAAGGAAAGCTTCCTGGCCCCTCATTCCAAGATGAAGGAAAACATCGCACGCATCCTTCAAGAGGAAGGCTATATTTGGCAGTATGACGTCGTGACCGAGGGCAAGTTCCCTGAAATCAAGGTCAAAGTGAAATACAGCGACTCCGCCACCCCCGCCTTCTCCGACGTCAAGCGCATGAGCAAGCCGGGCCTCCGGCAGTTCGTCGGTGCGGACGAGATTCCGCGGGTGCTCAACGGACTCGGCATCTCCATCCTCTCCACCTCCCGGGGGCTCATGACCGGCCACCGCGCCCGCAAGGAACGGCTCGGCGGGGAGCTTCTCGCCCTCGTCTGGTAACCCCTCCCGATCCAACGCAAACCAAATCAAACCATGTCACGAATTGGAAACAAAAGTATTCAGCTTCCTGAGAAGGTGACCGTGGCGGTGTCCGATTCGGGAGCCGTGAAAGTCGAGGGCCCCAAGGGCGCGCTCGAATGGCAGCTTCCCGAAGGAATCACGGTCGAGCAGGAGGAGGGCGTCTTAAGCGTCCAGCGCCAAAGTGAAGAGCGCTACTTCAAGGCCATGCACGGCACCACTCGCAGCCTTCTGAGCAACCTCATCGCAGGCGTCTCGGCCGGCTTCTCCAAAGAGCTTGAAATTCACGGAGTGGGTTTCCGGGCTGCCGTCAAAGGCAAGCAGCTCGACCTCATCCTCGGCTACTCCCACCCCACCATCATGGACATCCCCGAAGGCCTCACGGTGACCGTGAGCGAAAACACCAAAATCAAGGTGGAGGGGATCGACAAACAACTGGTCGGCCAATTCGCGGCCGACGTCCGGGCCTTCTATCCCCCCGAGCCCTATAAAGGCAAAGGCGTCCGCTATAGCGACGAACACGTGCAGCGCAAACAAGGCAAGGCCGTCAAGTAACCACCTCAGCCCACACCCACTTTCTCCGACATGGCCACCACCCTCCACCGCAAGAAGGTCCGTAACCGGATCCATTTCCGAATCCGCCGCAAGGTCTCAGGCACCGCGGAACGCCCACGCCTGGCTGTCCACTTCTCCAACCAGCACATCTCCGCCCAACTCATCGACGACGTGGCCGCCAAGACCTTGGCCGCCGCCTCCACCATGGAAAAGGGCCAGGAGGGCAAAGCGAACGTCGCCACCGCCTCCAAAATCGGCGCGCTCATCGCGGAGCGTTCCAAGAAAGCCGGGGTCGAAGGCGTCGTCTTCGATCGAGGCGGCTTTCTCTACCACGGCAAAGTCAAGGCGCTGGCCGACGCCGCCCGCGAAAAAGGACTCCAATTCTGATCACCATGGTAACTGAAAACGAATCGCAACCGGAAGAAGTCCCCGAGAAAATCTCGGTCGAAGACGCTTCCGCCGCCGAAGGCCCCAAGCCGGTCGAGTCCAAGGAAGAGAGAGGAGATCGTCCCCGCTCGGATCGACGTGACCGCGGTCCCCGCGACCGACGGGATGCGCCCGGCGGTGAGGGAGACGGCCCCGAACTGACCGAAAAGGTCGTCTTCATCAATCGCTGCGCCAAAGTCGTGAAAGGCGGGCGCCGTTTCAGCTTTAGTGCCCTCGTCGTCTGCGGCGACCAGCAAGGTCAGGTCGGCTATGGATTCGGCAAAGCCAATGAGGTGGCCGACTGCATCCGCAAGGCCAGCGAATCGGCCAAAACCCAGCTCCGTCCGGTCTCTCTCAAGGACAACACCATTCCCCATGAAGTCATTGGCGTGCACGGAGGGGGAAAGGTCCTCCTCCGCCCTGCTTCTGAAGGAACGGGCGTCATCGCGGGAGGCGGCGTGCGAGCCGTGGTGGAAGCCGCTGGCGTGCGTGATGTCCTCGCCAAATCGCTCGGCTCGAACAACCACGCCAACGTGGTCAAAGCCACCCTGAACGCCCTCGAATCCCTCCGCACCCGCGAGCAGGTTTACAAACTACGCGGCAAAAAGATGGCGGAACAAAAGGCCATCTAAATCCACTTCATTTCACTTCGTCACATCATGCGCTTACACAATCTGCAACCGAACGAGGGAGCCAAGCACCGCAAAAAACGTCTCGGCTGCGGAGAAAGCTCCGGCCTGGGCAAGACTTCTGGGAAAGGTCACAAAGGACAGAAATCCCGTTCCGGCGGCTCGCTCCGGCCCGGCTTCGAAGGGGGTCAGATGCCGCTCTACCGCCGCCTGCCCCGCAAGGGTTTCACCAATGGCAGCTTCCGCAAGGAGATCGCCATTGTGAATCTCAGCCAGCTGGAAGCCAAATTCGCCGAGGGCGCCCGGGTGGACGAAGCCAGCCTGCGCACCTGCCAACTGGTGAGTGGGGTCTGCGATGGCATCAAGGTCCTGGCCAAAGGCGAACTCACCAAGAAACTGGTGGTGGCAGTCGACCAGGTTTCCGCGGGAGCCAAGGAGAAAATCGAGAAAGCGGGAGGCTCCCTCGAGGCCCCGGCGGTCGCCCCCCAGGGCGAGGCTTGAAGAGCAGCGAAACTGTGTTATTCCCACGCTCCCCTCGCTGATTCCCTTCTCGAATGATCTCCGCTTTCGCTAACTGCCTCAAGGTTCCCGAGCTTCGGCAACGCATCTTCTTCACCCTGGCCATCATCGTGGTGGTGCGCTTGGGCGCAGCCGTCACCCTGCCGGGCGTCGATTCCATCAACCTTCAAAAATACGTGGATGCCTCCCTCGAGGCACAGAATGCCACTAGTGGGGCGGCCGCCATCAACGCGCTTCTCACGATGTTCAGCGGGGGCGGTCTCCAGAACTGCGCCATCTTCGCGCTCGGGATCATGCCCTACATCAGCGCGTCGATCATGCTACAGCTGGGCACTGCCGTCATTCCGCAGCTCGGCAAGCTCTCCCGGGAGGACGGAGGGCGTCAGAAAATCACGCAGTACACCCGCATCGTCACCATCATCCTGGCCCTCTTTCAAGGCTTCATGCTGGTGCGGTCTCTGGAAAACCCCTCCACCAACCCCTTCCTTTCAGGCTACAGCGTGGAAGAGTTCGGGCCCTTGGTCCCCGACCCGGACTTTTGGTTCTACCTGGTAGCCGTGACCACCATCGTGGGCGGGACCATGCTTTTGATGTGGTTAGGGGAACAGGTCACCGAACGCGGGATCGGCAATGGGATCTCCCTCATCATCGCCATCAATATCATCTCGGCCCTCCCGGGGGCTCTCGTCATCCTCTGGAATACCTACCTGAAACCGGCCGAGGGCATGGAATTCAACCCCTTCGACCCCGCCCTCCTGGTCCTCTTGATCGTCTTCCTGGTGGCGGTGGTGGCGGCAGTCATCGCCATCACCGAAGCCCAGCGGCGGATCACCATCCAGTATGCCAAGCGGGTGGTGGGCCGGAAGGTCTACGGGGGCCAGACCCAATACATGCCCCTCAAGGTGAACTACTCCGGGGTCATGCCGATCATCTTCGCCCAAGCCATTGTGGTCTTCCCGGCCCAGATTTTGGGGATGGTGGCGCGGAACGCCGATTGGACGCAAAGCCTGCAATTCCACCTCAGCCCCGCCTCTTGGGTCTACTATGTGGTCTCGGCGCTCTTGATCTTCTTCTTCAGCTACTTCTGGGTCGCCACCATGTTCCAGCCGACCCAGATCGCCGACGATCTCAAAAAGAATGGCGGCTACATCCCGGGAGTTCGTCCTGGCAAGCCGACCGCTGATTTCCTCGACTTCACCATGGGGCGCTTGACCTTCGCCGGAGCCCTCTTCCTGACCCTGATTTATGCGCTCCCGGCCGCCCTCAATTACGTCATGGGCGTGCCCTACCTCGCGGGCCAGCTCTTCGGGGGCACCAGCATCTTGATTCTGGTGGGGGTGGTGCTCGACATCATGCGTCAGATCGAGACCCACCTCTTGCAGAAAAATTACGATGGCTTCCTGCGCAAGGGCAAGATTCGGGGCCGCTTCGAACGGAAGCAGGCCTCGGGACAAGCGGCCAGCTCCCGCACCCTCATCACGCTCTGGGTCACGATCGCCATTCTCTCGATTTTTGGGATGGTGGCCTACCTCGCCAACTGAGGCCTTCTTCTCCCCCTCCAGTGAAGGTGCGTGTCATTCTCTTGGGCCCGCCCGCTTCCGGGAAGGGCACCCAAGCGCAGTTTCTCAAGGAGCACTTCGATTTGCCCACCGTCTCGACCGGAGAACTCATCCGGGAAGAGATCCGGCGCCAAAGTGAGATCGGGCGAGCGACGCAGGCCGGAATCGAGGCCGGGGCCTTCTTGGCGGATGACTTGGTTCGGGAGATGATCGCGGCCCGCTTGGCCCAGCTGCCGGACGGCTTTGTCTTGGATGGCTTCCCCCGGACCCTCCCGCAGGCCGAGGCCTTGGAGGGGCTTTTGGAAGAGTCTGGCCAGCCGCTCGATCACGTCTTCCACCTCGATGTCGAGGAGGAGGTCTTGCTCGATCGCGTCCTCCATCGAGTGGGTTGCCCGGGCTGTGGGAGGAGTTTCTCTGAAAAGAAAAACCCGATCGCTGAAGGAGGCCCCTGCCCTCGGCCAGGTTGTGGCGGGCGCTTGCTCCGCAGAAAAGATGACACCCGGGAAACCCTGGAGCGGCGCTTGGGCGAATACCGAGAGAAGACCAGACCGCTGATCGGCTTTTATCGTGAGCGAGGGCTTTTGCGAGTGCTTGCGGGAGCGCGGGAAGCAGACGAGGTCTTTGCCCAGCTTCGGGAAGTGTTGGCCGCGGCCAGCGAGACGGCATGAAAAAAGAGAAAATACCCATCAAGCGAGGTCGGCAGATCGAGCACGTGCGTGCTTCCGGTCGCTTGGGGGCGGAGATTCTCCGCCGAGTCGCCCAGGAAATCCAGCCGGGCCGGACCACCCAGGAGGTCGATGACGCGGCCCTCCAGTTCATGAATGAAGCCGGCTGCAAAAGCGCCTTTTATGGCTACCGCGGCTTTCCCGGACAGGTCTGCATTTCTCTCAATGAAGAGGTGGTCCATGGGATTGGAGGCAAGCGGAGAATCCAGCCGGGGGACATCGTGAAAATCGACGTCGGGATCATCCACAATGGCTGGATCGGTGACAACGCGGTCACCGTCATCGTGGGGGAGATCGACGCCGAAACGGAGAAGCTCCTCTGGGCGACCGAGGAGTCCCTCTACGCAGCCATTGAGTACGCCCGCGAAGGCTTCCGGCTGGGAGATCTCTGCGCTTCGGTCGAGCATTTGGTGCAGCAATATGGCTACACCGTGGTGCGTGAGTTTGTGGGCCATGGGGTGGGCCGTCGTTTGCACGAAGAGCCGCAAGTCCCCAACTACGGGACCCCGGGAACCGGACCGCGCCTCAAGGAAGGGATGGTTTTGGCAATCGAACCCATGGTCAACATGGGGACGGCCGGGGTCCGCATGTTGGACGACAACTGGACGGTCGAGACGCTCGACCGCCGGCCCTCGGCCCACTTCGAGCACATGGTGCTGGTCGGCAAAGACGCGCCCGAAATCCTGACCCCGCGTCCCCGCCGCATGACCCGCCCCACGGGCGTGCCCGAGCCCGAGCCCATGATCGAGCCCGATCCAGAACAGCTGGTCTAATACCAAGCTGGAGAATTGGCTGGTAGAATGGCCGAGTGGATTTCGGGCCAGACCAAGGCGCGACGAGGGCGCGGTGCAGGTACCGTAACCGAGGAGCAACGCAGGGCTGGCTCGAAAGACACCGGCTCTCCCTTCCCCGCGCTTCAGCGCCTCTTCTCCACTCCGCCTTCCCTCCATTCTTCCAGTGAATTCTGGAGCTTGGTATGAGAAGAGGAGTCCGAGCAACGGTTCTGGATTTCCTGGATGGCCCAGCGAGCGTGTTCGGCGATCAGTGGATCGGGCTCGGCTGCAGCCCGTTCCAAGGCGGGGAGATCTTGGGCGCGGCCGGTGTTCCCGAGGGCCACGCAGACGTTGCGAAGAAAGCGGGAGCGCTTGGTCCGTTTGATCGGGCTCTTGCGGAAGAGGGTTCGGAATTCGGCATCGCTCAGGGCCAAGAAGTCTCGCAGCTTCCAATCGTGAACATATTCGCGAGCTTGCAAGGAGGCCTCCCGACTGGCTTGGGCAAAGCGATTCCAAGGGCAGGCGGTCAGGCAGTCATCGCAGCCGTAAATGCGGTCGCCCATGGCCCGGCGAAATTCCTCCGGAATCGGGCCCTTGTGCTCGATGGTGAAGTAGCTGAGACAACGGCGTGCATCCAACTTGTGAGGCTCAGTGATGGCGCCGGTGGGACAAGCCGTGATGCAGGCGGTGCACTTGCCGCATTTGTTTCGCTCGGGCGAGTCGGGGGCCAGCTCCAGGGAGGTCAGGATTTCCGAGAGGAAGAACCATGTGCCGAGGCGGCGGTGCAGTTGGAGAGTGGATTTGCCGCTCCAGCCGAGACCGGCTTCGTTCGCGAAGTCCCGCTCGAGGATGGGCCCGGTGTCACAATAGACCCGCTGCTGGCCGCCGAGAGACTCGAGGTCCCGGGCCATGGCTTTGAGCCGCTTTTTCACGAGATCATGGTAGTCATCCCCCCAGGCGTAGCGGGCGATTTTGAACTCGGGATTGGGAGCGCGGCCTTGGAAGTAATTGGTGGCCAGGACGATGACGCTTTTGGCGGCTGGAAAGACGAGACGAGGGTCACTCCGCCGCTTGGGGTCGCGGGCCATCCAGTCGAGGTCCCCGTGCCGACCTTCCGCAAGCCACTCTTGGTAGGCCTCGGCATGGGCTGCGGGAGCGGCCCGGGCGATGCGGCATTCATCGAAGCCGTGCGCTTGGGCCAACTCGCGGACCCGTTCCTTGGGGTCAAGCTCGGCTGGCGAAGTGGTATTCCGCGCTCGCGACGATTCCGGCAACCGTCTCCTCGGGGGAGAGCTCGGCAGTGTCGATGGCAAGATCAGCGGCTTCATGATAGAGGGGGCGCCGGGTGGCCAGGAGTTCGTCGAACCGCTGGCGTCCGTCCGGTCCCTGCACCAGGGGACGATTTTGATTACGGGAGACGCGTTGCCAAAGGATTTCCGGATGGGTGGTGAGCCAGACAACATAGCCGATTTGCCGGAGAAGGGAACGATTGCTTTCCCGGATCACCAGGCCGCCCCCGGTCGAGATGACGCTGGCCGGTCGATCCCGCAGACCGGCCAAGACCCCTTCTTCCAAATCGCGAAAAGCCGCTTCGCCTCGCTCCCGGAAGATCTCCGGGATGGATTGCCCGGTCTCGGCCGTCAGGAGGGCATCGGTATCGAGAAAAGGCCAGCCGAGGGTCTCGGCCACTCGTTTGCCGAGGGTGGTCTTGCCGCAGCCCATGAATCCGATCAGGATGAGATGGGGTTTTCCTTGGACCGGAGGCGTTGTTGGTTTAAGAGCCACGTTCGTTGAGACTAGCCCATGGTGGAGAATCCTGAAAGCAGCAAGACCGAGGTCGCGGCCATCGATCCAGAGGGAGAGAACTACGGGCTGCTGGCGGCTCGGGCAGCCGGGCTCTTGGCGGCCGGAGAATTGGTGGCTCTTCCCACCGAGACCGTCTACGGACTGGCGGCCGACGCGCTCAACCAGGAGGCCGTGGCCCAAGTCTTCGCGGTCAAAGAACGGCCGACCTTTGACCCGCTCATCGTGCACGTGCGCCATGAGGCTCAGCTGCGGGAGGTGGCCGAGGTCCCGCCCGAGGTCGAGGAAGCCTTGGTCCTCTTGCTCTCGGAATTCTGGCCCGGGCCCCTGACCTTTCTCTTGCCCAAGAAGCCGATCATTCCCGATCTCGTGACAGCGGGCTTGCCCACGGTGGCGGTCCGAGCGCCCTCCCATCCGGTCATGCGGCGGGTGCTCAAGGAACTGGGTCGCCCGATTGCTGCTCCCAGCGCCAATCGCTTCGGAAGAATCAGCCCCACGAGCGCTCCCCATGTCCTGGAGGAACTGGGGGGACGTCTCCCGCTCATTTTGGATGCGGGTGCTTGTTCCCATGGGCTCGAGTCCACCATCATCCAGCTCGAGCCCGGCCCCAAGACCAAGCCGCTCGCCCGAATTCTCCGGGCGGGACCCGTCACGCCCGAAGACCTGAAGCGCTTCTGCAAGGTGGAGCTGCCCCGAAAGCGGTCCGGTTCCGGGGAAGCCGCCCTCGCACCTGGGCAGTTGGCTAGCCACTACGCTCCCCGGACCCCGCTCCGCTTGGTAGAGACCCCGGAGGAGTTCCAGCCGGAGCCAGGTAAACGCTATGGACTCCTCAGCTACAAAGGGGATCCCAAGGCAGGCCTGCTGGACAAGACCGATTGGGCGCTCGTTTCGGAGCTGAGCCCGACGGTTGGCAAGCTGGCGGAGGCCGCGGTGCGCTTCTTTTTCGTGCTGCGGCAGTTGGATGCCGCGGGCCTGGATGAAATCATCGCCGAGCCGATCGTGGAGAAGGGCTTGGGGGTGGCCATGATGGACCGGCTGCGAAGGGCCTCCCTCAACCACTGAAGCCATGCTACGTTCTTTGGCCACTGTGAGCGGGTTCACCGCCATGAGCCGGGTGCTCGGTTTTGTCCGGGACATTTTCCTGGCCAATTTCCTGGGAACCAAGATGGCGGCCGATGCCTTCGTGGCGGCCTTTCGTTTCCCCAATATGTTCCGCCGGATTTTTGGGGAAGGAGCCTTCAGTGCCGCTTTCGTCCCGCTCTTTGGCCGGGAATTGGAAGAGAAAGGAGCGGGGGAGGCAGAGCTTTTCGCCAGCCGCAGTTTCACTTACCTGGGCGGGGTCTTGCTGGTGGGGACCGCCCTGGCTCTGCCAGGGATGGAGTGGATCATGGCGATCTTCACCCAAGGCTTTCGCGAGCGACCCGAAACCATGGCCTTGGCCGTGGCCTACGGCCGGATTGCCTTCTCCTATCTTCTCTGCATGGCTTTGGCCGCCCATCTCAGCGGGGTCCTGAATACCCTGCGGGTCTACGCCATGCCGGCTTTGGCCCCCGTCTTGCTGAATCTCGTCTTTCTGACGGGCTTGGGAGTGGTGGTGCCCCTTTTGGGCTTTTCCCAAAGCCCGATTGAGGCTGGCTACGTGGCGGTCTGGTGTGTCTTTGTGGCTGGCTTTGCTCAACTGGCGGTGCTCTGGGTGGCCTGTTGGAAGAAAGGCATGCCGGTCCGGGTGGTCTGGCCGAAGTGGGGGCCGCAGATGCAGCGCTTGACCGTGTTGATGGGTCCGGGGGTGCTGAGCGCGGGGGTGCAGCAGGTCAATTTGCTGGTGGGCACCATGATTGCCTCGGAACAGGTAGGCGCCCTTTCCTACCTCTACTTCGCGGATCGACTCAATCAGCTTCCGCTCGGGATGATCGGCATCGCTTTCTCCACCGTGCTCCTGACCGAGATCACGCGAGCCCTGCGAAAGGGGGAGGAGGCCAAAGCGCTCCAGACGCAAGCCGATGGGATCGTGAACGCTCTTTTTCTGACCATCCCGGCGGCGGTCGCGCTCTGCCTGGCGGCCGAACCGATTTTGAGAGTTCTCTTTGAGAGAAACCTATTCACGGCCGTGAGCACGCGAGAAACGGCCACCGCCCTGTTCTGGTTTGCGACCGGCTTGCCGGCCTATGTCCTAGTCAAAGTCTTGCAGCCAACTTATTTCGCGCGGGAGAATACCAAGCTGCCGATGGTCTTCGCGGTGGTGACGGTCTTGGTGAACGTGGGCTTGAGCCTCTGGCTATTTCGGCGGCACGGCCATGAGGGAATCGCGATGGCGACCTCCTTCGCGGGCTGGGTCAATGTCTTGCTCCTTTTTGCCGGAGCCCGGGACAAACTCCAGCTCGGCCCGAAGCGCTGGGGGAGAATTTTCGGAATGCTTTTGGCCAGTGGTCTCATGGGCGCGGGCTTGGCCTGGGCGCTCCGCTTTGCGGCGGGGTGGCTGGAGGGGACCTTTCTCGAGCGAGCGCTTTCGCTGGCGGGGGTGGTGCTGTTCGGGATGACGGTCTATGCCATCTGGACCATGCTTTTCCGGGTGGTTTCTCTTTCCGAGGTCCTGCGCTGGTGGCGTCGTAAGAAATGAGGGTTTTCCAGTCCAAGGAGTCCCTGCGAGCTTGGCGGGGGCAGGTGAGCGGCCCGGTCGTGCTGGTGCCCACAATGGGGGCACTCCACCGGGGCCACCAAGCGCTGCTGGAGGCGGGACGTCGCTTGGCCGGGGACGGCGGCCATCTGGTGGCGTCGATTTTCGTGAACCCGACTCAGTTCGGGCCGGGAGAGGATTTTGAAAGCTACCCTCAGAGCTGGGCCGAGGATTTGGCCATGTGCCGGGCGGCAGGGGTGGAGGGGGTCTTCGCTCCCAGCGCGGGCCAGCTTTATGCTGAGGACGCCTCTCTCCAAGTTTCCGAGACGCTCCTGA
This sequence comes from Verrucomicrobiota bacterium, assembly GCA_039027815.1. Lineage (NCBI taxonomy): Bacteria > Pseudomonadati > Verrucomicrobiota > Verrucomicrobiota bacterium. Next base: position 8,513 of record JBCCJK010000009.1, on the reverse strand, counting down.
GTGAGACCCTCTGCGGGGCCAGCCGTCCGGGGCACTTTGCGGGGGTTTGTTTGGTGGTTTTGAAACTGTTTCATTTGGTCCAGCCCCAGGAGGCGGTTTTTGGAAAGAAGGATTTCCAGCAGTTCGCGATTCTTCGACGGATGGTGCGCGATCTGGATCTGCCCGTGACTTTGCATGGGCTGGAGACGGTCCGGGAGGCGGATGGCTTGGCCTTGAGTTCCCGCAATCGCTATCTGTCTCCGGCCGAGCGAAAGGAGGCGGTTTGCTTGCGCCGGGCTCTCGGCGCGGCGGAGGAACGGGTGGCCCGAGGAGAGAGCGCGGCGGATCCCATTCTGAGCGCGGCCAGGGCCGAGTTGGCCCGCGCTTCGCTGGGTCGCTTGGATTATCTGGAGTTGGTAGAGGCCGAGTCGCTTCAGCCCGTCAGGCGCTTGGCGGGCCCTTCGCTTTTGGCCGTGGCCATGTTTTTTGGCGAAGCGCGCCTCATTGACAACGTCGAGCTTTTCCCGCCCGCGGGCTAGCGGCGACGCCGCAGGAGGAGCGTAGCGCCTCCTAGAAGGAGGAGGGCGGAGCTGGGCTCGGGGATGGGCTGGAAGGGGAGGGGTCCTTCGAATTTCTCGTTGTGGATTTCCGCGTTTTGATTGAGCACGGCGGCGACCACGGTGCCGTCGAAGTTCGAGCCGCCTTGGTTGACGGTCGCGTTGGGGGCAAAGATGCCGGCCCGAATGTTGCGATTGATGGTGACGGTCTCGGCCTCGAAGAAGTTGAAGAGGATTTTGGATTCGTTGTTTACGAAGCCGTTGGTGAAGTTGTCATTGATGGTGATGTTCTGGCCCGCCACGTTGATGAGGACGGTTTCGGCGCCGTTGAACTGGAGTTCGAGTCGGTCGTAGACATTGCTGGCGGAGCCGAAGGCGCTCTCGCCATCGATGTCAAAGACCGCCACTTGAAAGCCATCGATGAGGGTGGGGCTGGCGTTGAAGGTGAGGGAGCCATTGCCCGGGGTGCTCGTGAAGCTGTTGGTGGTGAGCGCGGCCCACTGGCTGGAAGCCGCTTGCAAGGTGCTCTGGATCTCGAAGGCATCGCTGAAGCCCAGGCTATTGACGGCGGCGTCCCAGAGGGTGACTCCCTCACGGAGAATGGGGGTGCCAGGTGCGTTTCCGTTGAGGGCGAATTTGGTGTTTTCCACGTCAATGCGGGTCACAAGGCTGCCGCTCAAAAGAGTGGTCGTGCCCGAGCCGCTCAGGCCGTTGTTCAGCCAGAGCATGTTGTCACTATCATTGGCGGCGGTCCCGCTGTTGAAGCCAAAACGGACGTTGTTGCTCGGCATGTAGCTGCCGTAGACGAAGGTAGCGCCCTCCGTTTCGTTGCTTTGGAGAGAGTAGTCGCCCGTGATGACGTTGAAAGTATCCAGGAGAGTTTGGATGTCCCCCTGAGCCGACGAGCGGGCCGTGGTGCTGACAAGGAGAAGGAGTCCCAAGGACGCGAAACGGAGAATCATGGCAGAATTGCGAGTTGTTTTTGCTACTTACGATGATTATTTCCATACAGCGGAATATTTCAATCATTACTTTCTATAATTTTTGTAAGTTCAAAGTGCCCAATCTGTCAGCTTACGCGGGAAAGGAGCCTGTTTTAGGCCAAGACGCGGTTACGGGAAAAATGGTTCAATATGATTTCATCGTGGTCGGGAGCGGAGTGGCCGGCCTGTTTTTCGCGCTGAAAGCGGCCAAGCAGGGACGAGTCGGGGTCCTCACCAAACGTCGGGGCAAGGATTCCAACACCCGCTGGGCCCAAGGGGGCATTTCGTGCGTCATGAGTCCGGAGGATTCCTTTGAACGACACGTGGAGGACACGCTCGATGCCGGGGTCGGTTTGTGTGACGAGGAGGTGGTCCGCTTGATTGTGAAAGAGGGTCCGGCCTGTATCCAGGAGTTGATCGAGATCGGGGTGGAGTTTGATCGACGAGCCACCGATGACGGAGGGGAGGAGTTGGACTTGGGCAAGGAAGGCGGGCATACGCGACGGCGGGTCCTGCATCATCGTGACACCACCGGCCGGGAGGTCAGTCGCAAACTGCTCGCGGCCGTCCAGGCGGAGGCCAAGATCGACCTCCTGGAAAACCATTATGCCATCGACCTCATCACGACCCTCAAGCTGGGCTACGTGACCGAGAATCGTTGCCTCGGCATCTACGCTCTCAACGAGGAGAGCGGGGAGGTGGTGGCCCTCCCTTGCGAGCGGGTGGTCTTGGCCACGGGGGGATGTGGTCGGGTCTACCAGTTCACGACCAACCCCGACATTGCCACGGGCGATGGGGTGGCCATGGCGTGGCGGGCGGGCCTGCCGGTGGCCAATATGGAGTTCATCCAGTTTCACCCGACCTGCCTCTACCACAGTGCCCGGAAGTCCTTTCTCATCACCGAGGCCATGAGGGGGGAGGGGGCGATTTTGTTGGATGCCAAGGGCGAGGATTTTGTGAAGCCGTTTGATGCCCGCGGCTCTCTCGCTCCCCGGGACATTGTGGCCCGGGCCATCGATTCCCATCTCAAGCGGACGGGGGAGCCTTGCGTCTATCTCGATATCAGCCACCGCGAGGCGGACTTCATCCGCGAGCGCTTTCCCAATATCTATGCGCATTGTCTCGACTGCGGGATCGACATCACGAGGGAGCGCATCCCAGTGATTCCGGCGGCCCATTACCAATGCGGCGGGGTGGTGGCCGATGTCAATGGAGCGACGGAGCTGACGGGCCTCTCTGTCATTGGGGAAGCGGCCTGCACGGGACTGCATGGAGCCAATCGCCTGGCCAGCAACTCCATCTTGGAAGCGCTCGTCATGGCCCATCGGGCGGCGGAAGAGTTGCTACGGCAGGTCCCTCCCGAGCGAAGCGAGCCTGCGCCCTTGCCCGAGTGGCGAGCGGGCGAGGTCACCGATGTGGATGAGCTGGTCGTGATCTATCACAACTGGGACGAGATCCGCAAAACGATGGCCGATTACGTGAGCATCGTGCGGACCGACAAACGCTTGCAACGGGCCTCGACCCGCCTGCGCAATTTGCGGCAGGAGGTCCAGGAATTTTATTGGAACTTCAAGGTGACCTCGGAGTTGCTGGAGTTGCGAAATCTGGTGGACGTGGCTGCCATCATCGTGGAAAGCGCGGCCCGGCGTCGGGAAAGCCGTGGTCTCCACTTCACCCTGGATGCCCCCGAGACCGAACCGGGCTATGGCCGTCCCACGGTGGTCCGGCGCTAAGCCCGCCTAATACCAAGCTCCAGAATTCACTGGAAGAATGGAGGGAAGGTGTTGTGGAGAAGAGGCGCTGAAGCGCGGGGAAGGGAGAGCCGGAGTCTTTCGAGCCAGCCCAGCGTTGCTCCTCGGTTGCGGTGCCTGCACCGCGCCCTCGTCGCGCCTTGGTCTGGCCCGAAATCCACTCGGCCATTCTACCAGCCAATTCTGCAGCTTGGTATAATGAGAAGGCAGGCCCTGGCTTGGCCTTTTCTCGAAAGCAGAGTAGAATCAGGCACTGTTCTCCACCCCTCCGACGCTTTGGCGTCGATCGAAAGACCGTGATCTCCTCCCTCCCTTCGCGCCTTGGCCTAGTGGCCCTGCTCCTCTGGGGCCCCGTTTCCTTGGGAGGCGAAGAAACGCCGGGCCAGCCTGAGGGACCGCTCAGCAACAAGCGCTACAAGAATCATCTCCTGCCCTCGAGGATCTTTGGGGTGGGCGAGGTGGCCGGGCCCTCGCTCTCCGATTCACCGGTTTATCCGTGGAAAAAGAAGATCGTGGCCACCATTTTCTGGGTGGGGGAGGACGCGACTCAAAACAATCCGGTTCACAATCGGGCCAGTTCCTGGGACCAGTGGTGGGAGGAGAGTTTTGGCGGCTACGATGATCCCGACCCGGCCGCGCGGGCTTGGGACTACCGGCCACGCGCCTTCGAGCCGCAGGAGAATCCTTTTTACATTGCCCTCCCCTACAATGACCTGGCGGGCTGGGCCCGCACCAAGTCCGAGGCCTACCAGGAGATTCCCTGGTTCGAGGCGACCTTTCGACGGCCCGGGCGATCGGTTCTCCACAATCGCTGGGTCGCGATCCGGCATGCGGGAAAAATTTGCTATGCCCAATGGTCTGACTGTGGACCTTTCCACACTGACGACTGGGAGTATGTCTTCGGCGAGAAGCGACCGAAGAACCAGAGCAAAAACGGGGGCGCCGGCATCGATATCTCCCCTGCGGTCCGGGATTACCTGGGGCTCCAGAGCGGAGAGGAGTGCGATTGGCGCTTCGTCGAGCTGCACGAAATCCCCTATGGACCGTGGGGGAAATTTGGGACGAACAACCATTTCGTGAAAATGAAGGAGCTGCGTGAAATCGAGATGCGAAAGCGCTTCGCTCGGTTGCGCGAGGAGCGGGAAGCTTGGATTCGCCAACGCCCGAGGTCCCAGTGAATCGCGGCAAGCGCTGGCTCCTGTGGTCCGGGTTGGGGCTTCTGCTCAGCCCGCTGTTGGCGATTCTCTCTGCCAACTTGCTAGTTTCGCTCCAGGCGGCCGAGCGCGCTTTCTCGAGAGTCGAGGAGGTGCCAGCACGGCGGGCGGCGCTTGTCCTTGGCTGCTCGCCCTTAGTGGCCAACGGGCGCGAGAATGCCTTTTTTCGCTATCGCATGGAAGCGGCCGCCGCGCTTTGGCGGGCCGGGAAAGTGGAGTGGCTGCTAGTGAGTGGGGCCAATCCGGATCGCTTTTACAACGAGCCCGAGGCCATGCGGCGTCGCTTGGTGGAGCTGGGCGTGCCCAGCGAGCAGATCGTTCTCGATTATGCCGGGCTCCGCACGCTCGACTCGGTGGTGCGGGCACGGGAGATCTTCGGGGTGGACGATCCCATCATCGTTTCTCAGGAATTCCATAACAAACGGGCGCTCTACTTGGCCCAGCATTTCGGGCTGGAGCAAGCGGTGGCCCTTCACGCGCAGGGAGTGGGGGTGGCGCGAGGCTTTTCGACTCATCTGCGAGAGCAATTGGCCCGGGTGAAAATGCTCTTGGATGTGCACCTCTTGGGGGTGCAGCCCCGCTTTCTGGGGGATCCGGAGCCTTTGGGCAAGGGTAGCCCGTCTTAAATTTCGCTTTTCTTAATAATCAAGGGGTGTCAAGGTGAGCGGAACCTGGAAACGGTAGGCTATGATCGAATACACCCGCGAAGTGCAGCAGGAAATTCCGCAGGGCTCAGGCGACTCCATTCGCATCATCGGCGTGGGGGGGGCAGGGGCCAACATTGTGGATCGACTGGCCTTGGAAGAAGTCACTTCGGGAGAGCTGCTCGCCTTGCACACGGATGTCCGGGACCTCGCCAGCTGCGTTACGACCAAGAAGATCCAGATTGGAAAGGAGTTTCTCAAAGGAATGGGTTCCGGGGGAGATCCCGCTCTGGGTCGGGAGGCGGCCCGGGAGTCGAGAGAGGAAATCGAAGACGCCGTTCGCCATTACAATATGGTCTTCATCTGCGTGGGGCTGGGTGGAGGCACGGGCTCGGGGGCGGCGCCTGAGATTGCACGCCTCGCCCGGGCGCAAAAGGCTTTTGTGGTGGTGGTGGCGGCCATGCCCTTTTCCTTCGAGGGGGCGCGTCGCTTGCGCCAAGCCGAGGAGGCGCTCGGGGAGTTGGATGAGATCGCCGATCTCACGGTGACTTTTGAGAATGATCGCATGGGCGAGCTGGTGCTCGCGAAGCAGGGGCTTCAGGAAGCGCTCTCGGCGGCCGACCGCATTGTGAGCGAGAGCATTCAAGCGGTCACCGGCATCATTTCGCGCCCTGGCTTGATCCGGATCGGATTGGACGAATTGCTGTCGGCCCTCCGCCAACCGGATTCCCGAGCAATCTTTGGTTTTGGTCGCTCCAAAGGAAAGAACCGAGCCAACGATGCCTTGCGTCAACTGCTTAAGAACCCGCTGCTGGATGGCGGTGCCGTCCTGAAAGAAGCCCGTGACGTGGTGGTGCACATCTCTGGGGGAGACGACCTCACTTTCCACGAAGTGCAATCGGTCATGAAGTCGATTGCGAAACACTGCGGAGAAGAGACCCAAGTTCATTTCGGAACCGGCCACAAAAAGACCAACGAGCCGATGCTTGAACTGACCGTCATCTCCTCTCTTCCGGTCGAGACCTCGGAGCCGGAGGCGCTTCGGGAAGTCGAGCAGGAGAGCGTCGCCGAAGAGGTGGCCTTGGAGACGGCGGAGGCTCGCGAGGAGCCTGAGACTTCGGAAGGGCTCGCCCAAGAAGTGGAGGCGCTCGAGGAGGAGAGCTTGGACGAGGAAACCTGCCTTGCCGAACCAGTCGAGGAAATGCTGGAACCAGAAATCGCCACCACCCTTCCCGAGGAGGAAGGGGTGGCGGTGGAGATTCCAGGGGAAGAGGAAAGACCTGCTGAGGAAGCGGTGGCTGAGATCGTCGAAGAGACGGAGGAGGAGTCGAAGGGCATCCCGCAGGTCGAGCCCGACTTTGCGGAAGAGGCTGTGGTGGAGGAAGCCATAGTGGAAGAACCTTTTTCTGAAGAACCGGTTGCTGAGGAGCCTTCTGCGGAAAGGCCGCTCGCCGAAGAGCCGCTCGCCGAAGAGCTGCGGGGAGAAGGGCCTCTTGCCGAGGAGCCCGTAGTGGAGGATCTGCCGAGCTGCCAGCCGCTGGAGGCGGTCACCCCGCGCCGGGCCCCCCGCCGGGTCGAAATCGATGAGAGCGAAGACCTCGATCTTTTCTCGACCCCGCGACCAGCCGCGCGCAGGCGAACGGCTCCTCTCCGGGTGGAATTGGATTTGGAAGAGACGGCGGCACCGGTCGCCCAAGTCGAGGAACCGAGTGCCAGCCCTGTTCGCCCTCGGGCCAGGGCCGCAGAAGGGCCGCCAATCGAAGAAAAGGCTCCCCCCCGCCCGGTTCTTCAACCACTGGCCGCCGACCCAGTGGACAAGCCTCCCTTCAGAATTGAGCCTCCCTTTGAAAAGGTCGAGACGGTCACGGAGCCCGAGGCCGCGGTGGCTCCCGCACCCCGTCCGGTAGTGGAGCCGGAGCCGAGCGCTCGCAAGGACGACGAGTTGCAAGAAGAGCTTTCTTTCGAGGCCAAGGAGCGAGGTCGGTTTAAGGAGGTGGAGCCGACCATAGTGGATGGGGAGGACCTCGACGTGCCGACCTTCCTGCGACGAAGCTGACTAGCCCGCTTCGCGGCGGTGCTGGCTATAATTGCGCTGGCCGAAAAGAGTGGTGCCCACCCGGACCAGGGTGGCGCCTTCTTCGATGGCGATCTCGAAATCGCCGCTCATTCCCATGGAGAGTTTGGGCAGGGGAACGCCGAACTCGCTCACGAGAGCGTCGCGCAGTTCTCGGGTCTGGGCAAAGCGAGGGCGCTGCTCTTCGGGAGTCTCGACCGGCGGGGGAATGACCATCAGCCCCTGAAGGTAAAGCCGGTCCATTTCCAGAATCGATTCAAAGACCGCGCGAAGGCCAGCGGGCGAGAAGCCAAACTTGCTGGCTTCGTCCGCCAGATTGACCTGGAGGTAGATCTCAGGATGGAGGCCGAGTTCGCCGGCTAGGCGATTGAAGCGCTCGGCCAGCTCCAAGGAGTCGACTCCATGAAAGCACTCAAAGAGCGGGAGGGCCTTCTTGACTTTGTTTTTTTGGAGATGGCCGAGGAAGTGCCAGCGGCAGTGGCCCGGGAGCTCGGGCTGCTTGGCTTCCGCTTCCTGGACCTTGTTCTCGCCAAAGAGCCGTTGGCCGCAATCGACCGCTTCGTGGAGGATAAGGGCGGGCCAAGTCTTGGAAACGGCGCACAGTTCGATTTCCTGCGGGTCGCGGCCGGAGCGCTGGGCAGCTTGAGCCAGGCGCTGGCGAACCTCGGCGAAGTTGGCGGCAATCGTGGACACGGGGCAGGGAGGTCTAGAGGGAGGCCAGGAAGGGCTTGAGTTCCGCGACTCCAAAATCAGCCAGGACTTGGCCGTCCTCCAGGACGAGGGTGGGGGCCTTGGTCTGGCCGCTCAGGCGATGCATTTCCTCGAAAGCCGCGCGGTCGCGGCTGACATTGACTTCAGTGAAGTCGTAGTCATTTTCCTTCAGCCAAGCAATGGCATCGAGGCACCACGGGCAGCCGGTTTTGGTGAAGACCTTCATCCTACGCCCCTCTCCCGAGCGAGGGAAAATTGCAAGAAAGGGTAAGGGATATTCTGACTTGAAACGAAGTTGCCAGATCAAGCAGGAGAATGGTTGGGTGGATGGGCGATCGGGTCTCAGAATTTCGGTTTCGGGATGGCAGCGCGAGGAAGATCAAGACGTCCTCCCTCGGCTGCCTCGTGGTGGTGCAGGCACCGTAACCGAGGAGCAACGCAGGGCTGGCTCGAAAGACTCCGGCTCTCCCTTCCCCGCGCTTCAGCGCCTCTTCCCCACAACACCTTCCCTCCATTCTACCAGTGAATTCTGGAGCTTGGTATTACTGCCTCAGAAAGCCAACGACTCATTGACGACACAAGCAAATGATGGCGCTTGCG